>JANOZA010000146.1:0-12229 GCA_031429155.1 Verrucomicrobiota bacterium
GTTTATGGCGATTCATCCGGGGCGGTCGTTGCGGCGATCTCCGCGAAACGCGAGGGGCGTTCGGTCATTCTCGTGAATCCCACCTCATTCCCCGGCGGCATGAGCGCGAGTGGACTCGGGGCCACGGATTTCCTTGGCAAACAGGGCACCTTTGGAGGCATCGCCGCGGAGTTCTACCGCGGCGTCGCCAAGGCTTACGGAACGGATTTCGTCCGCAGTTTCGAGCCGCATGTCGGAAAGAAAGTGTTCGAGGAAATGATCGCGGAAGCTGGAGTGACGGTGGTTTACAATGAGATGCTCGACCGCAACGCCAGCAAGGGCGTGACGATGGAAGGCAAGCGCATCAAGTCCATCACCACACTTAGCGGTAAGACCTACCGTGGAAAAATGTTCATCGATGCAACCTACGTCGGCGATCTCATGGCGGCGGCGGGCGTGACCTACACCGTCGGACGCGAGCCCGAGAGCCAATACGGCGAGGACATGAACGGCGTGCGGCGCGGAGACACCAACCCGCGCGTCCATTATGGACAGAAGGACAAGGATCACTTCGTGAAAGAAGTGGACCCTTACGTGAAGCCAGGCGACCCGACCAGCGGACTGCTCCCGCACATCGTCCCCGGTGCCGAAGTCAAAAACGGCCAGGGCGACAAAAAGATCCAAGCATACAACTACCGCGTCTGCCTCACGACCAATCCGGACAACCGCATCCCAATTGAAAAACCGCCCGGCTACCGCGAGATCGATCACGAACTGCTGCTCCGCAATTTCGACGCTGGCGACATGCGCCTTCCCGCACTCGTCGAGCCGCTGGCGGGCGAGGGAAAAAAGGTCGATTGGAACAACATGCACGCCGTCGGCTCCGATTATGTTGGCGCGAACTACGAGTATCCCGAAGCCAGCTACGAGCGCCGCAACGAGATTGAGAAGGCGCATCAGACCTACATCCGCGGCTTCTTCTGGACGATGGCAAACAACCCGCGCGTGCCGGAAAAAATCCGCCAGCGCACCGCGAGCTACGGTTTGCCGCGCGACGAGTTCGCCGACAACGGCGGCTGGCCCTGGATGATCTACATCCGCGAAGCCCGCCGCATGGTGACCGACTACGTGATGACCCAACTCGATTGCGCGGGGCAACGCACAGCCCCCGATCCCGTCGCGCTCGGCTCCTTTGGCATGGATTCGCACTGCGTCCAGCACATCGTCACCGATACCGGCAAGGTGCAAAACGAAGGCGTCATCTGGCGCGTCCCGCCCCGCCCGTATGGCATCTCCTATCGCTCGATCATCCCAAAGCGCGGCGAGTGCGAAAACCTCTTCTCGCCCATCTGCCTCTCCGCCACGCACGTCGCGCACGGTTCCATCCGCATGGAGCCGGTGTTTATGGCGCTCTCGCAAAGTGCCGCCATCGCCGCTGGCCTCGCTTTGGATAAGAACACCAGCGTCCAGGACGTGCCTTATCCGGCGCTGCTGGAGAAACTCGAAGCCGCCAGGCAAATCGTGCGGCCTGAGACTTGGAAACGCGCGCCCGGCTCCAGGAAGCCCGCTCCCGCGAAGGCCGCACCCGGGCCACCAGCGGGCAAACCATAGCGGAGGCATGGACCTGCCCCGTCTTCGGGCAGGTTTTGAGGGAAATTTCAGTTCCCATACGCCGGCGATTCAGATAAACCGCCTGTCTCGAATCGCCCGACCGCAAATGATGAAACTGAAAACCACCCTTCTCGCTGCTCTGAACCTTGGCCTGCTGGCCGCGGCCCGGGCAGACATTATCGTGCCCACGAGCTGGAAGCAGTCCAATTCCTTCAATCTGCTCCGGCTGGCCAGCAACCTGTCCAACACCACGGGCATGAATGCCGGCGGGACGGTCCTCTATAATCTCGACGGCTCGCAGGCGGGTGAGCCGACCAGTGCCAACAACATCGAGTGGATGACGTCCTCCAAATCAGTAAACCGCGCCGCCGCCATGACCGCGGGCAAGGTTTGGATCGTGGCCGACCTGGGAGCCACTCACAATCTCAGCAGCATCCACCTCTGGAACTTCATCTGGGACAACACGGCGGGCACTCCAGCCACCCACCTGAACGACCGCGGGGTCAGTCAATTTGATATCCTCGTGCGGAGCGTGGACGCGGACACCGACAACGGCACGGCCGGCGGCGTGCCCATCAATCTCGACAATCCGAATGACGATGCGACCAACGCCCTCGACAACGACGCGGTTTTTGCCCTGGGGACCACGAACCCCTGGACCGTCGCTCTGGAAAACCAAAGCCTCGCCCAGGCACCCAATGACGACACTTACACCGGCCAGACGTTCAGCCTGGCCGGCCAGACCGCCCGCCTCATCGCGATCCGCGTGGACAGCCACTACGGCAATACCGGCGGCATCGGGCTGGGCAAAGTGCGGATCGAAGGCGCGACCGGTGTGGACACAACTCCGCCATCGCTCGTGGTCAGGACTCCCGCGGACGATGCCGCCCATGTGGTGACATCCAGCAACCTGGCGGCCACTTTCAATGAAGTGATCGTGGCGGGCACAGGGGCCATCACCATCAAGCGGACCAGCGACAACAGCGTGGCGGAGACCTTCGAGGTGGCGTCTTCGCCCCGGCTTACATGGACTGCGACTCAAGTGATCATTGATCCCACCGCCAACCTCACGCCCGGCGCAGAGTATTATGTGCAGATCGCCCCCACTGCCATCAAGGACACGGCGAACAATGCTTACGCCGGCATCGTTGATCCCGACACGACTAGCTGGAGTTTCACCACCGACGGCACACCGCCGACGGCCGTCAGCCTCAGCCCCGCCAGCCCGGTCACGGCGGATCCGGGAACCCGGCTGCTGCTGCAGTTCAGTGAAACAATCCTGGCCGGCACCGGCGCCGTCACCATTCGCAAAACCAGCGACAACAGCCTCGTGGAAACCATAGACGTGACCACGCCCGGAGCGGTCGCCATGAACGGCCGAGTGGTGGCGATTGTTCGCACCGTGCCACTGGCACCCGGTGAGGCCTATTATGTAAACGTCGCGGCGGGGGCGTTTCAGGATGCTTCCGGAAATTCCACCGCGGCCATCACGGGCAGCGCGGCGTGGGCGTTCACCACCAGGTCCGCGGTCCCGCTGGTTGTCGAGAATTTCAGCAGTGCCGGCACCGGGCTCGGTGGATCGTCCGCCGACACGTTCGACGCGGCGATCATCACTGCGGGCGGCTCCGCCACCTGGGGAGCCAGCGGTGGATTCCTCGCCAATGGCGCGGTCAGCGGGACCAACACCGCGGCCTTTCTCTCTGTCGGCAGCTACATCAACGCCGCCAGGAACACGCCCGCTGGCAGGTTCGAACTCACCATGACCATGTCCGAGACCATCGGGGCGTGGAACTCGCTCGGATTCAACCCCTCGAACGCGCCCGCCACGAATCAGAATTTCACCACCAGCGGCGGACTGGCCACCATCATCTACCGCGGACAGAGCGGCGTCGTGGCTCCGGCAGTGATTGGCGAGGTTGATATGTTCGGCGGCACCAACAATACCAATGTCGTGGACGGCCCGGACGGGAATACCGGATTCCACACGTTCACCGTCACCCTGGACCTGACGCCGGCCGGCGGCTACGACGGGGTGGCGAACTTCGGCACCGTCCACTGGTCCGACAATGGGGCTCCGCTCGGCAGCTATACCTACACCGTCAGCCGCGACTTTGGTTCGATCCTGATCACGCAGGCCGCCACCGGCACCATCAATGCGCTGGCACTCTATCAGACCGTGAACACCGGCAACACTTATGCGAACTGGATCGCGGGCTTCGATGTCGGCGGCCTCATTGACCCGGATGACGACGGCGACGGCGACGGCATTGACAATGCCGTGGAGAATCTGCTGGGCAGCAACCCCACGGTGTCCAGCCCCGGGCTGACCGCGGTGTCTCTCAGCGGCGGCAATTTGTCGTTCCGCCACACCCGCAGCACGACTCCGGCCACGGACCTCACGGGATCCTACGAGTGGTCCAGCGATCTGCTCACATGGCACGCCTCCGGTGTGACGGCAGGCGGAACGACGGTGACCTTCGGCGCACCGGCAGTGATCACGCCAGGCACGCCGGAACTCGTGGAGGTCACCGCATCCATCACCGGCTCTGCCTCCAGAGTCTTCGCCCGCTTCAAGGTTAGCCGGAACTAATCCCCCCGCCTCTCATGAAACTCAGCACCCCACTCCTCATCTCATTCGCCGGCGCAACCTGCTCACTCACCGCGAACGCCGCCGTCATCTTGCCCGTCGCCTGGAAGCAGTCCAACTCCTTCAACAACCTCAGGCTCGCCTCCAACCTGTCCAACGCCACCGGCATGGACGCCGGGCAGACCCTGCTGTCGAATCACGACGGATCGCCCTCCGGCGAACCGAACACCGCCAACGATTCCCAATGGATGACCTCGTCCAAAGCGAATCCCAATACCCAGGCAGGACGCGATGCCGCCATGGCCGCCGGCAAGATCTGGATCATCGCCGATCTGGGCGCTTCCTACGATCTGACCTCCGTCC
This sequence comes from Verrucomicrobiota bacterium, assembly GCA_031429155.1. Lineage (GTDB taxonomy): Bacteria > Verrucomicrobiota > Verrucomicrobiia > Verrucomicrobiales > V1-33 > V1-33. Next base: position 4,541 of record JANOZA010000146.1, read on the forward strand.
AAATCTGGAACTTCAACTGGGACAACTCCGCCGGCACGCCGCTCACCAGTCTGAATAACCGCGGCGTGGCCCAGTTCGACCTCTTTGTCCGCAACACGGAAGCGGACACCTCCGACGGCACGACCGGCGGCTCGGCCACCAATCCCACCGGCGTCAGTGACGCGACCAATGCGCTCACCAACGCCCCCGTCTTCAATCTTGGCTCCTCGGATCCCTGGACGATCACCCTCTCCAATCAGGGACTCGCCGTTGCACCCAACAACGACACCTACGCGGGCGAGAACTTTAGTCTGAGCGGCAATACCGCCCGCTTTGTCGCCATTCGCGTGGACAGCTCCTACCTGGATGCCGGCGGCATCGGCCTCGGTAAAGTGCGCTTCGAAGGCACACTGGCCATCCCTGAGCCGTCCGCGGCGATGCTCTCGGCGTTCGGCGCTCTGGCTCTCCTGCGCCGCCGGCGATAGTTTGTTCCCTCTGCGGGCCTTCTCGCACGACCGCAGGACATTGTATCCGTCACTTCGTGGAAGTCAGCGAACTCCACTCCCACTCTCCCTCCATGTACCAGCACGTCCTTCTACTTTGCTTCTTGACCGCTCACCTTGCTGCCGCGGCTCAGGTCCACGTTTCCCCGGCTGGAAACAATGCCCATCCCGCCACCGCCGCGCTGCCCGTGGCCACTCCGCAGCGGGCGCAGCAATTGGTGCGGGCGCTGATCGCCGGCGGGCTTAATGAGCCGGTGGAGGTCGTGTTTGCGGTTGGGACTTACGTATTGGATGCGCCTTTGGAGTTGCGGCCCGAGGATTCGGGGACGGCGGCGTTTCCGATTACTTGGAAGGCGGCCACCGGTGCGACGGTGATTCTGAGCGGGGGAAAGCAGATCACTGGCACCTGGACCAATGGGGGTGGCGGCATCTGGCATACTGACCTGGCCGGGATTGGGCTGAGCGCGGGGCAGTGGAATTTTCGCGAGTTGTTTGTGAGTGGGAGTCGGGCTACGCGGGCGCGGTTTCCGAATAAGAGCGTGGCGAATCCGTATCTCTACGCCACGGGCGGCGCGCTCGACCACGCGATCATTGCCCCAGCGCTGGTGAAGGCGGCTTGGGGCACGGCGGCGGATGCTCAAATCAACATCGTGCCGCAGTCTCGGTTCTTTAATCAGTGGAACACCGTCACGACGGTGAACACGACGACAGGCCGGCTGGACATCGCGGACAGTGAGCGGCACCGGACGATAGACAGCGGGAGTTGGTTTTGGATTGAGGGCGTGCAGGCGGAATTGGACGAGCCGGGCGAGTGGTTTCTGAATCCGACCACGGGCCGCCTTTACTACATGCCGCAGCCGGGCGTGGACCCGAACACGCTGAACATCGTCGCGCCGTTCCTGAACCGCATCGTGAATGCGAAGGGCGACGTGAACGCGAATACGCACGTGAAGCATGTGCATTTCGACGGGCTGGAGTTTCGCCACACGACGTTTTCGCTCGGGCACATTGAGGCGCGGGTTCACACGGATACGGCGGTGATGTTTGAAAACACGCAGGACTCGTCGGTGCGGAATTGCCGCTTCGAGAACATAGGCGGCTACGCGCTTTGGCTGCACCTCGACAGTCAGAGAAATGTTTTCGACCAAAACACCGTGCTGAACTCCGGCGGCGGCGGCGTGCTGATGACTGGCGCCCGGCTCGCCTACATGGATGACACGAAAATTTACACGCCCGGCGCAGCGGCGGCGAAGGTCGCGCCCATTCTCAACGAAGTGACGCGCAACGTCGTCGAGCACTGCGGCAAGGTGCGCTACTACGGCGGCGGCGTTCACATGGATTCGCGTCCGTTTTCCATGAGCATGTCGCCGGGAAATCTCATCGCGCGGAACCACTTCAACGACCTCTCCCGGAACGGCGTCTTCGCCTTCCGCAACCAGGGCGGCAACGTGGCGGAGTATAACCGCATCCACAATGCGATGCAGACCACGATTGACGGCGGCTGCATCCACTTCGCGACGATGAACCACCTCAACGCGCCGAATTTCATCTGCAACAACTGGCTCTACGACATCTGGGGTTACGAGCAGAAGCCCGACGGCAACGTGGTGCGCCGGCTCGCGAACGGCGTGTTCCTCGACTGGGACACGAGCAACACGACCGTGCGCGACAACTGGATTTACAACTCGGTCGGCGGCTCGGTGAAAACCATCTGGGACAATTGGAATCTCGTCGTCAGCGGCAACCAAAGTTCCGACACGCCCATCACGCCGGCCTTCGTCGCGGATGTCGGCCCGGCGGGCACTGCGACGCACGGCATCGTGCTCGCGGAAAACAAACTCACCGGCAGCGTCATTCACTACACGCAGAGCGCGAATTTTTCGACAACCGGCACTTGGACGCAGGAAACGGCGGTCGGCATCGTCGGGCTGTTCGAGTTCAATTTCCTCTCCGGCACAGCGGCGGTGCCGTCGCAGGCCATCTACACGCTGCCCATCACGGAGCCGGGGAAATATCAAATCTCGCTGCTCTACAAACCCGGCAGCGACAGGGCATCGAACGCGCCCATCACCATCGCACACGCACGCGGCACGGCGACGGTGCCGTGGAATATGCGCGCTGGCTCCACGCATGGATTCGCCGTCGAAGTGGGCGAGTGGTATTTCGCGCCGGGCGGCACAAATACCGTCACGCTTTCGACCGCTGGCACCGACGGCAAAGTCATCGCGGACGCCGTGGCGTTCGTGAAAATCGAAGACACCGCGCCCGCGAAGTTCATTCGCAATTTGGCCAACGGCACCGCGCAGCGCGTGGTGCTTTACGGCACCAGCCTCACTGCGAGCGGCGCGTGGGTGGGCCAGCTCCAAAGCGCCGTGGAGGCCAGCTATCCCGGCCTCACGACGTGGGTGAATAGCGGCGGCTCCGGCCAAGCATCGAACTGGGGCGTCACGAATTTGCAGACGAAGGTCATCGCCGAAAATCCCGACACCGTTTTCATCGAGTTCTCGATGAACGACGCCGCGGAGTCGCTGAACATCAGCCGCGCGCAGGCGCTCGCGAACCTCACGACGATGGTGAATGGCATCCTCGCCGCGCATCCAAATTGCGAAATCATCCTGCAAATCATGAACCCCGCCGACTGGCAGCCCGGCGACACTTTCAACGTGCGCGCCAACCTCGCGGCCTATCAGCAGGACTACCGCACGTTCGCCGCCGCGAACGGCCTGCGCTGCATTGACCACGCGCCCGCATTTGCCGCGCTGTTTGAAAAAGGCAGCGCCGCGTATCGCGTGCATGTGCCCGACGGCATCCATCCGAGCGCGAACGGCTGGTCGCTTTTCATGACGCCGGTGCTCGTGCAGGCGCTCGGCCTTTCCACGCAGCCGGGCGTCGTGCCGCAGACCATCATTGATAACGCGCACGCCGCGCCCGCGATGGTGTTCACCGGCGCGTGGACGACCAGTTCCGCCAGCCCCGGATTCCACGGCACGAACTACACGCACGACGGCAACGTGGACAAAGGGCTGAAGTCCGCCGTCTTCACGCCGGAGTTTCTGGCAGCCGGGACGTATCCCGTTTTCCTGCGCTGGGCCGCGGACAGCAACCGCGCGACGAATGTCCCCGTCACCGTCAATCACAGCGGCGGCGCGAGCAACTTCACCATCAACCAGCGCAACGCCAGTGGCTGGTATAAACTCGGCGACTTCGCTTTCGCCGCGGGCACGACGGGAAATGTAAGCATCGGCACCACCGGCACGAACGGCTACGTCGTCGCTGACGCCGCGGGCTTCGGTGCGACGCCACTCGCCGCGCCGGAAGTGTGCCTCCGCATGGACAACGCCCGCGCCGCCGAGCCGCTCGCGGGCGGCGCAGCGCGGACCAGCACCATCACCGTCTGGGTGCCCGAGCCAGCCGCGAGCGACATCACCGTCGCGCTCACGTTTCCCGCCGCCGCCGCGACCTCCGGCTTCGACTACGCGCCGCTGCCGAGTTCGCTCACCATCCCCGCCGGTGAGACGTCCGCGTCCGTTGATTTCATCCCGCTCGCCGACAACGTGAGCGAAGGCGACGAGACCTTCCGCATCGTCGCCGCACCCGGCAGCGGCTACGTCCTCAGCTCGCCAGTCGAGGCGACCGTGGTCATCGAAAGCACCTCGACCGCGCTCGTGGCGGAAGCCTTCGCCGGCGCGGCCACCGCGTTGAATGGCAAAACCGCCGACGCCTTTTCCAGCGTCATCACCAGCGCGGGCGGCTCGTCCGCGTGGGTCGCCGCGAGCACCATTCTGCAAAACGGCGCGGCCAGCGGCGGCAACGCCTCCGCGCATTTGAACCTCGGCACTTTCATCAACAGCGCGCGCGGAACCGCGAACGGAAAATTCCAACTCACCGCCACGCTCGCGCCGGGCACCGGCTCGTGGCTCTCGCTCGGCTTCGCCACGCAAAACGCGCCGAGCACTGCGAAAAACTTCACCAACACCGGCACCGGCGGCACCACCACCGGCGTCGCCACCATTATCTATCGCGGACAAAACTCCGGCGTCGTGCCCGGCGAACTCGATATGTTCGGCGGCACGAGCAACACGAACGCCGTGGACGGCCCCGACGGCCTCACCGGCGCGCGCACCGTCACTATCACGCTCGATTTGACTCCCGCCGGCGGCTACAACGGCACGAATAACTTCGGCACTATCGCATGGGCCGACAGCGTGCTCGGAACGCTCGGCACCTTCACCCACACCACCACGCGCGACTACGGCTCCATCTTCATCTCCGGGGCCAACTCATTCACCGGAGCCATCAGCAACCTCTCGCTCACGCAAATCCTGCCCCCGCCGCCGACCTTCGAGTCATGGGTCGCCAGCTTCGCCCTCGCCCCCGCCGACCGGGATTTCGACGACGACCCCGACCGCGACGGTCTCTCCAACGGCCTTGAACAAATCTTCGGCACCAACCCAACGATCTTCACCCCCGGCCTCGCCACACTCGGAGCCACTGCAACCTCGCTCACTTTCCAACACAGCCTCAACGCCACCCAAGCCGCCAACGTCACCTACACCTACGAATGGTCCACCGACCTCACTAACTGGCGCTCCAGCGGCGAGCTAAACACCACCGGCACCCGAGCCACCATCGCAAACTCCCCGCCCGACATAAACGGCATCGTAACCGCAGTCATCACCATCACCGCAGGCCCCAGCGCAAAACTCTTCGGACGATTGGTGGCTGAACACGCTCCGTAATTCTGCCCGACCGAGGCAACCGCAATAACCATGAAAAACATCCTCACACTCCTCATCGCCCTGCTACTGGCTTCGCAGTCCGTGGCGCAGTTGCTCGTGTATCCGCCCGTGCCGGGACTCGCCGCCTCGGAGCACTACAAAGTGCGCATCCGTGCCGCCAGCGAGGGCAGCGAGTGGCAGAGCGCATTTGCTTGGGAGACCGTCTGCAAGGCCGTCGAAAAGAAGACGGACGCCTACTTCGAGCATCTCGCAGGCTGGACGCACGCCTATGTGAACTTTGAAACCGCCGGGCCAGTGGAAGTCGAAATTTCCCGCGCCAATGGCCAGCCGATCCGCACCGCAGCGGTGCATCCGCTGCGGAAGGCGGCGGCGTGTTTGGTGAAGGACGGCAGGGCTTTCGTCCGACTCGACAAGCCCTGTCTCGTCGCCGTGGATATTGATGGCCAGATGGACGCGCAGGACACCGGCAAGGGCTACAAAGGCCCGCCGATTCACACGGTCTCCCTTTTTGCCAACGCACCGCTCGCGGCAAAACCAATGCCTACCGACCCCGGCGTGCTGACCGTGAAACCCGGCGAAGTTCCGCCTTCCGATGGGCCGTGGACCACGCTCTACTTCCTGCCGGGCGTCCACGATGTCGGGCTGGCTTTTCCACTGCGCGCGAATCGCCAGTACTACATCCCCGGCGATGCGATGGTTTACGGCACGCTCTCCAGTCGGAAATGGGGCGACGGCCACCACATCCGCATCTTTGGCCTCGGCACCTTGTCCGGCGCACGGCTCAAACATCCCGGCTATGTAAAACCCGCAGTTTCGGAAAAAGACCACGGCCTTTACCGCCCGATTGAAATCGTCGGCACCACCGACACCCGCGTCGAAGGCATCACCATCGCGGACTCGGCCACGCATTCGCTCATGCTGGTGAATCCTTACAGAGAGGGGCACCCCAACGAGGTGAAGTGGACGAAGATTTTCACCTGGCGCGCGAACGGCGACGGCATCAATCCGTTTGGCAACACGCTCATCGAAGACTGCTTTATCCGCACGCAAGACGACTCGCTTTACGTCAACGGCCTCGGCATCCGCCGCTGCGTGCTGTGGAACGACGCCAACGGTTCGTCGTTCGTCCTCAGCAGCGTCTCGAATCTGGCTGGCCGCAAGCTCGTGGTCGAGGACTGCGACGTGATTTATGCGCGGGCGAAATGGCACAAATGGAGCGGTGGCCGCGTCTTCAACATGCGCGGCGAAGGCGAGGGCGAAGGCGGCACTGGGGTCATCTTCCGCAATATCAACATCGAAGACCCCAGACCGACGCTGCAACAATTCTTCCTCTGCATGACTGTGCCGAAACCCTACTCGAACGACGGCGCAAAGGGCGGTGCCGGAGACCTGTCAGGCATCCTCTTCCAAAACATCTCCATCGCCGCGCCGAGCGTTCTGGATGAACCCCAAATGCTCTGGGGCCAGGCCGACGCCCGCATTCGCAACCTCACGTTCGAAAACCTCACCCTCGCCGGAAAGCCCGTTCGCGGCCCGGAGTTTTTCAAAACGAATGAGTTTGTGAACGAACTCAGCTTCAAGCCAGGTAGCCAATGAAACGCATTCCAATTCTAACTGTCCTTCTGCTGGTAACGCTGGCGGCGCGCAGCGCCGCTGACGCGCCGAAGCCGAACGTAGTTTATATCATGGCCGACGACCTCGGCTGGGGTGACATCAGCGCGCACGGCGGCGGGGTGCCCACGCCGAACATTGACCGGCTTTTTTCCCGCGGCGTCGAGCTGACGCAGTTCATGGGCTGGTGCGTTTGCTCGCCCACCCGCGCGATGCTGCTCACCGGGCGGCATCCCATCCGCGTGGGCACTGCGCCCGAGGTCGGCGGGGAACTCGACCCGGCCGAGACGACCATCGCCAAGGGCTTCAAGGCCAGCGGCTATCGCACGGGGGTCTTCGGCAAGTGGCACAATGGAAGCGAACCCGACTCGCCGGAATATCGCGCCGCGTTCGCCGAGGCGTTCAAGCACATGCCGAACAAGAAGCCCTCGTTCGGTCACGGTGCCAACGCGCACGGGTTCGACGAGGCGTGGGTTTATTATGGTGGTGGCGGTGACCAGTTCACCCGCCGCACGGTGAATGGCGCGGGGCCGGTGTCTTGGTGGCATAACCGCGAGTTTCGCCCGCAGGATGAAGGCTACACCGACGACCTGCTCACGCGGCACGCGCTGGAGTTCATCCGGGCCAGCAACGATCAACCCTTCTTCTGCTACATCCCTTTCCAAATCGCCCACGCACCGCTTCAGGCGAAGGCGAGTGATTTGGCGAAGGTGGATGAGAAAATGGCCGCGAAGCTCCCCACCGCCAGTGGCAAGACTACGGACGAGAACAAACACATCCACGCGGCGATGCTCCACGCGCTCGACAACAACGTCGCCGCCATCATCGCGGAACTCGACAAGCTGGGTTTGAGCGAG
>JANOZA010000147.1:0-9677 GCA_031429155.1 Verrucomicrobiota bacterium
CCCTGCGCCTCGTCCAGCCAGGTCCAGGTGCCGTGGGGAGAGCCGTCCATCTGAAGCACGCATCCGTTGGCCGCGAAGACGCTTTTCCTGAAAGGTGACAGTCCGTGCTCCCAAACACCGTCCAGGGAATGCAGCGCCTGCGACTGAGAGAGCGGGGTCTCCGGCTCAATGGTGCCCAGCCTGCGCGCCTCAGCGAGCAGAGCAGTGCTCGCCGCCGCATCTGATGATCCGGCCAGTTGCTTCAAGCTCCCGGCAGCAGCTTCGCGCAGTTTCGCGATGCCGGTGCGCAGGGCGGAGTTCCTCTCCGCACGCCGGCGCTGGATGTTCGCCAGTTGTTCCCGTGCCGCCTTTTGCAATGTGTCCAGGCCCGCTTTATCTGAGGGAGCGGGTGTGGGCAGAGCCTCGCGACCCGGCAGCATGAGCTGCCGGAGATCCCGCTCCAGGTCCGCGCTGAATTTCGCAAGGGCCGCAGCTTTGGCTTTGAGTTGTTCCTGCTGTTCCGCCGGAGCCGAGAGGAGTTGTCTTTCAATTTGGAGCTTGTCATTCAGGGCGGATTCCAGGTGGCGCTGGAGCACAGAAATCTTGGTCTCCCGCACAGGATCGCTGGCCGGAGGTGCTGACGACTTACTGTTTTGAGCCAGCAACGGCATGGCCGGCAGGGCGGCGAGGAGAAGGATGCACAGAGAAATTTTCATGGTCAGGATGGTGGTGTGAAGCGCGCCGGACTCGACAGTATCAGATGACTCCACATGCGTCCGATAACTGAGAAGCGCGCCGGATGCCAGCCTTACTTCCAAGGCTCAGCGACGGCACTCCGCCGAACCTGCGGCTTCTGTAGGGTAAGGAGAAAGCTAAAATTCCCTCGCGGCCCCCGGGGAATCCCGTAACTTCCTCCTTCCGCCGCGCATCTGTGGCGGCACTTGATTCCCTCACTCCATGAATGTCCTGCCTTTTCGTTTTGCCCTCGTCGTTTGTGCTCTGACTGCCGCCCGCGCGGTGGAGCCTCTCAAGGAACAGCCGCGGCCGCTGGCCAGGTTTGAGACCAATGCCGGGCAAATGCTGCCGGACATTCGCGTCACGGATATGGACGGGCGGGCGGCTTCGCTACGGACCATGGCAGCGGGTCACAAGTCGCTCGTGGTGGCGTTCATGAGCCCCACCTGTCCGCTCAGCGCGAAACTCCTGCCCACGCTCGCGGCGGTGGAAGCTGAGTTCGCGGCGACCGGCGCGGCGTTCCTTTACGTGGACCCGACCGCCAGCGATTCGCCGGAGGCCATTCGCGGTGCAGTGAAGCAGCACGGGCTGAAGGGCGCGGTGGTTCACGACAAAGACCTCGCCATCGCCTCGGCGCTCAAGGCCGGGAGCACGACGGAAGTCTTCGTCATGGATGCCGCCGCCACGCTCATCTATCGCGGCGCAGTGGATGACCAGTATGGGCTTGGTTATGCCCACGACGCCCCGCGCAATGAATGGCTGCGCGATGCCCTGCGCGCCGTGGCTGGCGGTCAGCGTCCCCGCATCGCAGCGACCACCGCACCGGGATGCGTCATCGCCTTACCGGAAACGAAAGCGCCGGTCATCTCGGCAGTGACATGGCATGGCCGGGTGTCGCGCATCATGCAGGCGAATTGTCAGGAATGTCACCGCACGGGCGGCATCGCGCCGTTCCCGCTGGAGACGATGGAGGATGCCGTTTCCCACGCCGGCATGATCAAGAAGGCTATCACTAAAGGCATCATGCCGCCGTGGTTTGCCGCGCCGCAGGAGGGCGTGGCGCACAGCCCCTTCTCCAATGACCGCTCGCTCACCGCCGCAGACAAAGCCGATCTCCTCGCGTGGCTCGATGGCGGACGCGCTGCGGGCGATCCCGGGCTCACTCCCCTGCCCCGCCAGTGGCCGGACGCCGAGTGGGCCATCGGGAAGCCGGACGCCATCTATCAACTGCCGCGCACGGTGGACATCCAGGCCACCGGCAAGATGCGCTACGTGAATCTCCAGGTCAGCACCGGCCTTACTGAAGACCGCTGGGTGCAGAGCATCGAAGTCCTCCCCACCGCCCCCGGCCAGGTCCACCACGTCCTCATCTTCGCCATGCAGCCGGACAAAGACGGCCGCCTCAAGGTGCGCGACCCCAACAACTTCTTCGCCGCCTACGTCCCCGGCAGCAACTTGATGCAATACCCCGCCGGCTACGCGAAACGCCTGGCAAAAGGCACCGTGCTCCACTTCCAGCTCCACTACACACCGACTGGCATCGCCACGACCGACCGCACGCGGCTTGGCGTCGTTTTCGCCAAAGAGCCGCCGCTCCACGAAGTCCACGTCGCCGCCGCCGGCAATCACCTCATCCGCATCCCCGCAGGTGAAGAGAATCACCAGGAGAAAGGCGTCCTGCCCGTGATGTTCAATGCTCAGATCCTCGCCTTCATGCCCCACATGCACGTCCGCGGGAAATCATTCCGCTACGACCTCGTCATGCCGGATAACACCCGCCGCCTGCTCCTCGATGTCCCGCGCTACGACTTCAACTGGCAGATCCTCTACCGCCTCGCCGAGCCGATCATGGCCCCACTCGGCAGCCGCATCGAAGCCACCGCGGTCTTCGACAACAGCACCAACAACCCCGCCAATCCCGACCCCACAAAAACCGTGCGCTGGGGTGAGCAGACGGACGACGAGATGCTCCTCGGCTACATCGAGTATGTGAATCCCGCAGAGAAGCCGGTGCTCGCGGCCACGACGACAACGGAGCCTCTGCGCCTCACCGGCAAGTCGCTCGGCATTCTCGGTAAACGCCTCGACAAAGACGGCGACGGCCGCGTTTCCAAAGACGAAGCCGGCACCACCTTTTCCAAACTCCACGCCCAACTCGACACCAACGCCGACGGCTACGTCACCGCCGATGAATCCCGCGCCGCCCTGCGCCGGCAGTCAGAGAAGGGCGGATCGTAATTCCCAGGACACTCACCCGCGTGCCGCCGCGAGGATGCCGGCGGCTTTGTGCAGCGTTTCCTCCCATTCCAGTTCCGGCACGGAATCCGCGACGATGCCGGCTCCGGTGTGGAACGAAGCGGAGCCGTTCTCCAGCGTCACCGTGCGGATGGCGATGCTGAAATGGCTTTCGCCGTTGGCACCGAGGAAACCGATGGCGCCGGTGTAGAGGCCGCGGGGGCAGGGCTCCAGTTCGCGGATGATCTCACGGGCGCGCTTCTTGGGAGCGCCGGTGATGGAGCCACCGGGGAAGCACGCCGACAGCGCTGCGGTGTGGGAAATGCCGGGACGCAGCGTGCCCTGCACTGTGGAGACGAGGTGGTGAACCTGACCGTAGGTTTCCGGCTGGAGCAGTCCGGTCACCTGGACGCTGCCGTATTCGCAGACCATGCCGAGATCGTTGCGCAGGAGGTCGGTGATCATGACCAGTTCCGCGCGCTCTTTGCTGCTGGTGATGAGTTCCCGCAGGGAACGTTCGTCGGCCACGGGATCGGCAAAGCGCGGGCGGGTGCCCTTGATGGGCCGGGAGCGGATCATGCTGCCGCTCATTTTCAAAAACGACTCCGGCGACGAGGACATAACCGTGCGTCCATCCAGTGAAAGATACGCGGCGTGCGGGGCCGGGCTGGCCTCGCGCAGCCGGGTGTAAAACGCGAACGGATCCGCACCGTGCGGCCATGCGGCGGAAAACCGGTGGGCCAGATTCACCTGGTAGATGTCCCCGGCACTGATGTATTCCTGCGCCCACTCGACGAGGCGGCAGAACTCTCCGCGCGGTGTCTCCGGCTGAAAGTCCAGCGACCGCGGCATCCATGGAGGTTCCCCGGTCCGCGCCTGGCTTAGCAGTTCGCCGGTTTCAAACCATTCGCCTGTCCGGTGACGATAGATCACCACCTGCCTATAGAGGCCGAAGACATAACTGCCGTCGTAATCCACTGAACCGATGAGCCCGCAGAGCGGCAGACCCCAGTCCACGGCCCCGGCATTTTCGCCCAGTGAAGCCAGCGCCTCCTCCAGCGGCGCGGGGTCGCTAATGTGCCCGCGCAGCACGCGCTGCGGACACGCCGCCAGCAGCGAGACCGCGCTGTCGCGGTCGGGTTCCGGACAGCAGCCGGAGGTATCCAGCCACACGAAACCCGGCAGATGCCGCAGTGCGGCAGCAGCTTCCTCCGGCGTCAGTGAGAGCGCGCGGCGCTGGGGTCGGGCGAGGGTGAGCACGCGGCTATGGGTGCGCCGCGCTGTTCGCTGCGCAAGGGAGGTCACTCCTCGCGGAAGGGTTGACGCGCGGCAAAGCCGGGACAGACTCGCCGCGTTCCATGGCCCAGGTCCACATTCGCATCGTCGCGGCACTCATCGCTCTCGCGGTCCTCACCGTGACCGTGCTGGGGGCCATTTACATGTACCGGGAAAACATCCAGCCCGAGCAGGAGCGCAAAAAGGAAATCAGCGGACTCATGAAGCATCAGGGGCCGAAGATTGATCCAGGGAAGAAAATCCACGACCAGGCGATGCAACTCATCCGCAACCGGGAGATGGACGCCGCGCGCCAGCGGCTCACGGAAATCATTGATGTCCACCGCGACTCCGAACGCTATCCCCAGGCGCGCGCCGTGCTCGGCGAGATGAACATGGACCGGCTTTTCGCCCGCACGCCGATGCCGGGCAAACTGGAATACCCCGTCACCAGCAAGGACCGTCTCAACGCGCTCGCCACGAAATTCCGCACGACCATTTCCTACATCCAGCGCGTCAACAATCTCGTCGGCACCGTCATTCACCCCGGGGACCGTCTCGTCGTTTATCCGCTGGATTTCGAGGTGGAAGTGGAACTCGAAAGCAAGCGCCTGACAGTGCTGAAAGACGGCAAGTTCTTCAAAGACTACAGCATCGTCGGCCATCATCTTCCGTTCCCCAACCTCAGCAAGGAAACGACCGTCGGCGAAGTTTACGGCTGGCTGAACGAAAAGAAAATCCGCCCCGACAGTGATCTGTTTCCAGGCGCGCAAAAGTGGCTGCAGACCGCAGGCCGCGGCAGCCGCAGTGGCGTCATCTTCTGCCCCGAACCGCCCACCCCGGCTGCCGGTGCCCAGCCGAAGCCCGCAGGCATTTACCTTTCCGCCGAAGACATGCAGGAACTCAGCACTATCCTGCGCCCCGGCATTCTTCTCAGGTTCCTCAAAACCACCAAATCCACCTCATGAAACCCGCTGCACTCGAATTCGAAAAGCCCATCAACGAACTGCAGGAACAGCTTGATGACCTGCTGAAGAAGAGCAACGACCAGGACCTGAACCTGGACAAAGAAGTGGAGGGCATCCGCACGAAGCTCGAGAAGCTCCGCGTCTCCACCTATCGCAATCTCACCGCATGGCAGCGCGTGCAAATCGCGCGCCATCCGGCACGGCCTTACATGCTCGACTATGTGGAGAAGTGCTGCACGGAATTCATCGAACTCCACGGCGACCGGCACATCGGCGACGATGCCGCGATGCCCGGAGGCTTCGCGACCATCGGCGGGCACCGCGTCGTCATTCTCGGCCATCAGAAAGGCCGCGACACGAAGGAGAACTTAAAACGCAACTTTGGCTGCGCCCATCCTGAAGGTTATCGCAAGGCGCTCCGCCTCATGCGCATGGCGGAGAAATTCAAGCTCCCCATCGTCAGCATCATTGATACCCCCGGAGCCTATCCCGGTGTGCAGGCCGAGGAGCGCAACATCGCCGAGAGCATCGCCTTCAATCTCCGCGAAATGATGTCACTCCGCGTGCCCGTCGTCGCCGTCATTATCGGAGAAGGTGGCAGCGGTGGCGCGCTCGGCATCGGCGTCGCCGACCGCGTGCTCATGATGGAGAACGCCTATTATTCCGTCATCAGCCCCGAAGGCTGCGCCGCCATTTTGTGGAAGGACCGCAAGTTCGCCGCTGATGCCGCTGAGGCCCTGAAAATCACCGCACCAGATCTCTTCAAGTTCGGCATCGTGGATTCCATCATCCCCGAGCCCAGCGGCGGTGCTCACACCGACCCTGACACTGCGGCGGATTCGCTCAAGACCACCATCGTCGCGCAATTGGAGCAACTCGCGACTCTCTCCGGCGATGAACTCCGCGCCGGACGCTACGCCAAATTCCGCAAGTTCGGAGAGTTCACCGAAGTCGCGGCATGAGCGGCGGCCCGCTCCAGGTGCATCCTGAAGCTGCGGCTCTCTCTGCGGAGATTGCCGCGCTGCGGGAGTCACTCGTAGAACGACTCGCCGCATGGCATGACCTCATGGACGCGCAGCGTCCGTGGCTGCTGGCGCTGTGGCAGGAGAAACTGGGCGCATGGGAATTGAAACGCCTCACCGTCCAGACGGCGGCTGCTCGTGCGAAGCGCAGGCTGGAGAAATTCCAGACGAGTTTGAATGAGGGACTGCAGCCCGACCTTTTTGCCATCGATGCCGCAATTGAGGCGGAATTCGTCCACTGGCAGCAGGCCTTACGGGAGAAATCCGCGGCGCATGAACAGGCCCAACAATGGGTGCAGGGCGCACCGCTGGATGCTGAAGCATCGGCGGAGTTGAAGAAGCTCTACCGCAAGCTCGTGAAGGCGCTGCATCCCGATCTGAATCCCGGGCAATCGGAAGCGCAGCTCGACTTGTGGCAGAAGGTGCAGTCCGCACATGCAGCGAATGCCCTCGCGGATTTGCAGGCCCTGGCGGCTGTCGTGGAGGAGCCTCCCGCAGCCGGGGAACCGGCAGCCTTCGCGGAGATGGAGGAGCAAAAGCAGAAACTCACGGCCAGTCTCGCGGCGCTGGCTGAGAAATATGCCGCAGCGGAAAAACTGCCGCCATTCACCCTGCGCGAGCAACTCGACGACGACGTATGGGTCGCGGCCCGGCGCGCGGAAATCGAGGCCGAGATCGCTCCGCTGGAGGCAAAGCGCGATGCATACGAACAACACCTCCAGCAACTCATCGCACTCATACAGCATGGCGCCGGCTTTGGTCCAAATTGATCCCGCTCTGCTCGCGATCATGCACGGCTCGTTCGGCACGGACGGCGCGCTGCTGCCGTTCGCCCGCGAGATCATGCTCATCGAGTGCCACGTCGCCGGCACCAGTCATCGCAACCTCAAGGATGTGGAGCCAGGGCTCTTGCCGGGGGCTTTCCTGCCGCTCCAGCGCGAGCCGAAGAATCCGCACGATGCGCTCGCCATCATGATTCTCGACGAAGCAGGACACCATCTCGGCTATATCCCGCGGGCAAAGAACGAAATCCTCGCCCGCCTCATGGACGCCGGGAAGCTGCTCTTCGCCCGGCTGGAATCCAAGCACTGGCGCGATGCCTGGCTGAATGTGGAAGTCCGCGTTTTTCTGCGCGACCTCTAACGCCGCACCACCACGCTCCCGGAGCCCACGCTGGCCCGGGAGCGGTGATGGGAGGCTCAGTTCCCGTAGTTGAACGGGTCCGCGAACTTCGGGTCTGAGGCCAGACTGTTATCGGTCAGGGTGCGGAGAAAGGCCACCAGTGCGGCCTTCTGCGCCGCCGTCAGATTCAGCCGGCGCGGCTGACCACCGCCGGGGCCGCCGGGAGGATTGCGGAGCTGCGGCGAGAGGTTCGGGTGATTCACGACGCCGGAGTTGTAGTGCTCCACCACGGCTTCCAGCGTCGCGGATCTTCCATCGTGCATGTAGGGACCGGTCAGCGCGATGTTGCGCAGCGACGGCACTTTGAAGAGCCCCTCGTCCTGCGCCCGGCCGGTGATGCCGCCGACGCCTTTGTCCACGTAGGGATTCTCGAGCCCGTTGTTAAAGATCGCCGGGCCGGGCACGAAATTGTCCGTGCCGTGACACGCTGCGCAGCCGCCCTGACCGTTGAAGATTTGCCGCCCCTGATTCTCCTGCGCGGTGAAGTTAGTGAAATTCACCGGCACGCCGGCATCGTATTTCGTCTGCGTGGAAATGATGGACCGCACAAACTGCGCGAGCGCCCGGGAGATGCGGTCCGACGTGACCTGCGGCGTGCCGAAAGCGCTGGTGAACAGCGTTTGGTAGTAAGGCTCCGCCGCCAGCCGCGTCTCCAGCAGCGGGAGCGTCATGCCCATTTCCACGGCGTTCTGGATCGGCTGCAGCACCTGTATTTCCAGCGTCGCCGAACGCTCGTCCCAGAAGAATGCCCGCCGCTGATACCAGCGCGCGTTGGCGAGGCCCATGGAATTGCGGCCCGTCAGACCACCGGCGAATCCAGTGCTGAAGCGGTGCGGATCCGAGAAGCCACTGGCCTGCTGATGGCACGACGCGCAGGCGACGGTGTGATTGATCGAAAGCCGCTTATCGTAGAACAGCACGCGGCCCAGCGTAGCCCCCGCGTTGCTCACCTGGTTATTTGCCGGTGTATTATCCTGACCGAGTATCGGCTGCTGGAGAAACGGCGGAGGGAGAACTGGATTCGCATAATTCGCCGCCACCGCCGGCAGGAGCAACGCGTTCGCCACCGTGCTAGGCACCGTCTGCCGCGCCGGATCATAGACCGCGCGGTAGAACTGCGCCGACGGCGCCGACCCCTCCCCGACGGCCATGCGATAGCGGCCATTGTGAACCTTGCACACATCCGTCTCCGTCCAGTTGGTAAGGTTCGGGGAAGTCTCCAGGATCCACGCATGATTACCAGGATCGGTGAAATCCAGATTCGTCAGGATATCGGCATTGCCCGGCGACATGCTGAACGACGAGCCATCCGGCAATTGAGCCGGCGCAGGTGCCGCAGTAGCAATGAGAAGGGCGGCAGTGCGCAGAATTTTCCGGGCGCTGACATGAGTGGGGTTTGTTTTTGTTTTCATGGTGCCGCGACACTGCACCCGCTTTGTAAAGACCGTGTGTCCCCGCCGCAGGGATTTGTAATGGAGAGGTAAAATCCGTCCGGCCTCCGCACCCTCACGCAAAATTGTTCACAACAAATCTTGACGCTTCCCATCACCTCCGTGTAAATGACGCCCATGCGACCCTGCCCCTGTCCCGCTTCCCTGGCCCTCCCCCCGTCGGAGCATCGCAGCGTATATAATAGGCGCATCCCGGCACCGGGGAATTCCCAGTCCGCAGGGCGCAAAGAAAGTGGTGCCACTCGCCTCGCGGCACCCGCATCCCACCAGCCTTTCCCCGCGTCCGCCCGCGCCACCGGCGCACGGTTCAGTCGCAAACCCGCACCAGTCCGCCGCAAACTGGTATCCCGGCGGCACTCAACCGCACGGTTCAGTCGCTCCGGCGTGCTGGTTCAGTCCCTCAACCGTGCGGATGAACCCCTCAGCCGTGCGGTTCAGTCGCGGACTGATGCGGTTCAGCCGTTCAACCCCACCAGTTTGCCGCCCAACCGCACTGGTTCAGTCCTTCAACCGTGCGGTTCAGTCCTTCCGGGGCACGGTTTTATGGTCCAGCGGTGCGGTTTAGTCGCTCCGGCGTGCGCCTTTCTCTCTCTGTAACTCACTGAAAACCAAAACATAAGCCCAAAACCACCCTAATCCTATGGCCCGCGAAGACTACGTAAAACAAGGCGAATCCGAATTCTGCGCCCAGCTCGTCCACGTGAACGTCACCATCCCGCAATTCTTTGCGACACTCGGCATCACCGCCGCCGAGCCCCACATCGTCGCCCTCGCCGCCGATGCCGCCTGTTTCGAATACCTCTGCGCCCGCCAGAGCGCGCTCAAAGGTG
>JANOZA010000148.1:0-3099 GCA_031429155.1 Verrucomicrobiota bacterium
GTCCGGACAACACCGCCAATCTCACCTGGACGTTCACCAGCCCGCAGTTTTGGGGCGAGACCGGGCAGGGGGTGTGGACTCTGCGCGTGAAGGACACGGTGAGCCTGAGAACCGGCACCCTGGACAGCGCCAGCCTCACCCTTTACGGCACCGCCACTCCGCCGCCCGTGGACGCCGACGGCGACGGCTTCACCGCCGCGGACGAGGCATGGTTTGGCACCAGCGACTCCAATGCTGCGGCGACTCCCGCCCCGTCCATCACCCGGCCCGGCGGCATCGGCCGGGTCACATTCCCCTCCGTGGCGGGGAATTCCTACGTCGTCGAGTCCTCCACCGACCTCCTGGTCTGGACGCCGGCCACCGTCACTGCCACATCCGCCAGCACGAGTTGGAACGACCCGGCGGGGGCCACGCCGAAGCGGAGGTATTATAAGGTACACAAGCCGTGAACCCCGGCGAACGGGGGGCAAGCCCGGCCCGCAACTCCAGCGGAAAAGAGCTTGCCAGCCGGAACTTTGCCACCATACTCCGCGCTCCCCGCCCCCCAGGGCAGGGAAAACCAACCACATAAACTTAACCATCCTTCCGGATGGATCGGGCTGTAGCCCGAGCAGGAAACCCAAAGAGCGCATGATGCGCAGCCTGTGCAGACGGAAGACCCACATATCCCATGGCATCAGAACTCCTCAAGGAACTCGTAGAAGCTGGCGTGCATTTTGGCCACCAGAGCAAGAAATGGCATCCCCGCATGAAGCCCTTCATCCTCATGGTGAAGAATAACGTGCACGTCCTCAATTTGGAGGAAACCGTCAAGCAGCTCGAAGCAGCCGCTGGTTTCCTCGCCGGCCTCGCCAAGGCCGGGAAGAAGATTCTTTTCGTCGGCTGCAAACGCCAGGCTCAGGACGCTGTCCGCGAGGCTGCCGAAGCTACCGGTCAGTTTTTCGTCAATCACCGCTGGCTCGGCGGCACGTTGACGAACCTGGAAACCATCCGCAAATCCATCAAGCGGATGAAGTATCTCGAAACCATCGAGGCCCAGCCGGAATACAAGATGATGTCCAAGAAAGAACTCGCCGCCCTCGGCCGCGAGCGCACGAAGCTCCAGCGGAACCTCGCCGGCATCCGTGAAATGGGCGGCCAGCCTGACGCCATGGTCATCGTGGACAGCCACCGTGAGTCCATCGCCGTCGCTGAAGGCACCCGCCTCGGCATCCCCATCGTGGCCATGACCGACTCCAATGCCGACCCCGCGGCTGTCGCGTGGCCGATTGCATCGAATGACGATGCCATTCGCTCCATCCGCATCATCCTGCAAAACCTCGTGGACCCGATCGTCGGAGCCATGGAGACCACGGGCCGCGCCCCGCGCAACAAGCAGGCAGCAGCCGCAGCCACCACCGCCGCTTAACCGGACGGAATCCCTTACGGCGGCGGCGGTGACTGAAAACACCGCCGCTGCTTTTTTTTCCCAACAACACTCAAACGACATTTAGAATATTATGGCAGAAATCAGTGCAAAAATCGTGATGGAACTCCGCGCCAAGACAAACGCGGGAATGATGGACTGCAAAAAGGCCCTCGCTGAAGCCGAGGGCGACATGGACAAGGCCGAGGACCTCCTGCGCAAGAAAGGCATCGTGCGCATGACCGGCCGCACCGACCGGGTCAGCAAGGAAGGCACCGTGAACGCGCTCATGAGCGACGACGGCCTCACTGGCGTGCTCGTCGAAGTGAACTGCGAGACGGACTTCGTTTCCAAGAACGACGGCTTCCGCAGCTTCGTCAACGAAATCACCACTCACATCCTCGGTTCCAGCGCTGCGGACGTGGACGCCCTCCTCGCTGAGCCCTACATCGGCGGCAAAGGCAGCGTGGATGAGAATGTGAAAGCCAAAGGTGCCGAGACCGGTGAAAACACCGTCATCCGCCGGTTTGCCCGTTTCCAGTCCGACGCCTCCAGCGCCGTGGCCACCTACCTGCACCTCGGCGGACGCATCGGCGTTATGGTCGAAGTCTCCGCCGGCAAGGCCGCCACGCTGGCTGCTCCTGATTTCAAGGCGCTCCTCAAGGACCTCACCATGCACATCGCCGCAGCGAATCCCGAGTGCCTCACCCGCAGCGAAGTTGCCGAGGAGAGTGTCGCCAAGGAGAAGGCCATCTACGCCGAGTCCGACCGCCTCAAAGGCAAGCCGGAAGCCGCCATGCAGGGCATCCTCAACGGCATGTTGAACAAGTATTTCAGCCAGATCTGTCTCATCGAGCAGGGGTTCATCAAGAACCCCGACCAGTCTATTGACGACCTCGTGAAGACCACCGGCAAGGCCCTCGACGACACCCTCGCCATCAAGCGCTTTGCCCGCTTCGCCGTGGGTGAGGAATTGAAGGCGTAAGCGGATCTCTTCTTATCGAATGGCGAAGCTGCTCCCGCGGCTTCGCCATTTTTTGTGGGCACGATGCCGTTTCAATCCATCTGATCCCCCGGCAGTTCCTCCATCTCCCCCGCCAGCGCTTCCGCCTGACTTTGCAGCGTCGCCAGTTCCGTCTCCAGGCCCTCAAGGTGCCGGCCCACCATCTCATCGAAGAACTCCGGTGACCGCTCCGTGAGCCGGTGCAGTTCGTTGTCGGGACGCACCGGGAGTTCATTCATCGCCTCCAGCACGCGGACGATTTCCAGTTCGATGCTCTCCCATGGAGCGGCGCCGCTTCCAGCCGCCGTTTCAACCACCGCGCGAAGCGCCACTCTAGGTGGTGGCTTTGCAAATAGTCCGCACTCCCTGCATCGAACCGCAGCGCGGTTCCCCCATAAATAGCCGGGGGTGAAACCCCCGGTCAGCCCCCCACGACACAGGCGATGGGCCGTCCGGAAGTCCCATCGCCTGTCATTTATATTCGTTACCGGGGGTCTTCGACCCCCGGCTCCCGAGTAACACTTTTGCAACTCGCGTAGTATCAACGGGCCGAGTTCCGAGAGTGTTAATCCCCGTACCACACCGGCCCCCGGTTCGGGTGCTATTCATGGCGAACCCCTCCGGGGTTCCTCTCCGGAAGGGGCTTAAACCTTCACAGTATTTGCGAAGACACCGCCTAATGGCTGTGATC
>JANOZA010000149.1:0-10455 GCA_031429155.1 Verrucomicrobiota bacterium
ACGAGGAAGGGATTGAGCATGGTGAAGTCGCCGCTGAGGTTGCTCTTGGCGAAGAGGTTCTTGAACATCGGTTCAATGCACGGGGTGCTGCCCATGATGTTTGAGATCGTTGCCGTGGGGGCGATGGCGAGGACATTGGAGTTTCTCATCCCCTGGGCGGTAATCTTGTCGCGCAGCGGTTGCCAGTCCATACGGTGCGTGCGCGGGACTTCGATCGGGAGACCGCGCTCTCTTTCCAGCATGTCCACGGTATCGAGGGGCATAAGGCCGCGGCTCCACTTGCTGCCTTCATAGCTGGAATACTTCCCGCGTTCCAAGGCGAGATCGCTGCTGGCCTCGTAGGCATAGTAGGCCACGGCTTCCATGATCTCGTCATTGAATTCGACCGCAGCGTCACTGGCGAAGGGAACGTTTTTCTGATACAGGCAGTTGGCGAGTCCCATCACCCCAAGACCGATGGGACGGTGGCGGCTGTTGGCAGTCTTCGCGGCCTCAGTCGGGTAGAAATTGATATCAATAACATTGTCGAGCGCACGGACCGCGATGCGGACGGACTGGCGGAGTTTGTCGTGGTCAATGCTGCCGTCGGCCTTGAGATGGCTCTCCAGAATGATGGAGCCGAGATTACAGACCGCGGTTTCCTCAGCGCTCGTGTTGAGAGTGATCTCCGTGCAGAGGTTGGAACTGTGAATGACCCCGCAGTGATCCTGGGGACTGCGGACGTTGCATGCGTCCTTGAAGGTGATCCAGGGATGGCCGGTTTCGAACAGCATCTTGAGCATCTGCTTCCACAATTCGATGGCGGGCACTTCCTTGCCGAAGATTTCACCGGCGCGGGCTTTTTCCTCGTAGTGAGCGTAGCGCAATTCAAAGGCGCGGCCATACAGGTCGTGAAGGTCAGGACATTCATTGGCGCGGAACAGCGTCCAGTTCTGGCGAGCCTCCATGCGTTTCATGAATAGATCCGGGATCCAGTTGGCGGTGTTCATGTCGTGGGTGCGGCGGCGCTCGTCGCCAGTGCCCACGCGGAGTTGGAGGAAGTCCTCGATGTCGTTGTGCCACGTCTCCAGATAAGCACAGCCGGAACCGCGCCGTTTGCCGCCCTGATTGACGGCGATTAGCTGGTCGTTGTGCAACTTGAGGAACGGGATGACTCCCTGACTTTCGCCATTCGTGCCTTTGATGTAGCCACCAGTGCCGCGAACGCTGGTCCACGAGCCCCCGAGACCGCCGGCCCACTTGGAAAGGAATGCGTTCTCCGCAATGCCGCGGATCATGATGGATTCGATGCTGTCATCCACTTTGTAGAGATAACAGGAGGAAAGCTGGCTGTGATGGGTGCCGCTGTTGAAGAGCGTGGGGGTGGACGAGCAGAAGCGGCGGCTCTTATAAAGCTGATACAGAGCGATGATGTGCTCGGTGCGTTTCGCTTTCTTCTCGCCGACGAAGAGCCCCATGGCGACGCGCATCCAGAAGAGTTGCGGGGTCTCAATGCGGCGGTGGCGCTTACCCATTTTGTCCACCAGCAGGTAGCGGTCGTAGAGGGTCTGAATGCCAAGGAAATCGAACTCGAAGTCCGCGGTGGGATCGAGAGCGGCGGCGAGCTTGTCGAGTTCGAAGTCGAGAAGCTTGGGACTGATACGGTCAATTTCCATCCCGCGCTGGAGGTTCACCTTGAACGCGCGGCGGTGTGCCTCGCCGAGTCCGGCGAGACCATCAGTGACGATGTTCCAGCCGAGGACTTCTTCATAGATGAACGTCAGCAGAATGCGCGCCGCAAATTTTGCGAAGTCAGCATCACGCTCAATCAGGGACTTGGCATTTAGGATGATTGTCTTGTTCAAGTCCTCGAGCGTCATCTCGGGGAAAAGCGAGCGTCGAAGGTCCGTCTCGATCTGCTCCGGGCTGACGCAAAGGTCGAGGCCCATACGGGCGAACTCGAGGCGCTTGCGGAGGTCCACGCCATCCCAAAGGAACGTCTCGCCGTCCTCCCTCTTCACGAGGATCATGCTCTCCTGGCGGTCAATCGCCTGCTGGCGATGCTCTTCTTCGACTTTCGCCCTGACTTCCGAACGGTGCGAACGATAGATGACGTAAGCGGCAGCGACTTTGTAGTGACCGCTGCGCATCAATTCCTCCTGGACGAGATCCTGGAGTTCCTCGATGCCGATCATTTGAAGACCCTCGTTTTGAATGCGCTGCGTAATGGCATCAGCGATGTCCACCGCAGGCGCGCTGTCCATTTCCTGCGAGAGGAAGGCCTTGCGGATGGCGACCTCAACTTTGTTACGGTTCCAATTCGCAACCTGACCGTTGCGGCGAATAACGCGGCAACTCATGGGGGCGGCTGGATTCAGAGTGAACATGTCGGTATCGTCGCTGGAGGAAGCGTCTGGCTGGTAGCGGACTACGAGGCTGCGGGCAAGGTCGTAAGCGTTGTTTCGAATGAGCGCGCGTTCGATGATGCGCGTAACCTCGCCGGCCGAGACCGGAGCCCGCTCATCCTCGCCATTGCCACGGGACTTGGCGGCGAGTTCGCCGGAAACCATCTGGGCTATCTGGCCGACAAGGCGGCGGTTTTTGTCCGTGAAGATTTCATTCTCCTGGCGCGAGAGCATCAAGTCCGTGAGCGCCTCGCCAATGATGGTGGCAATGTCGCCGGCTGAAAAACTCTTCTGTTCGCCGTGGTCAAGTACCGGGATGCGCGGTGCTATGGAGGAGAATGAGGTGTCGTCGGCCCAATTATAGCGGGGCTTTAATTCGAGCGGGCTGCGGACGAAGGCTTTGAGTTGGATGTCTTCCTCAACGTGGTTTTTTCCGATCATGTTGGCAATGGGTTTTAGGTTCTGGTCGTGTGGGGAGGAAATTGTGAATGGATCAAAGCTCGTCATCGTTCGAATTGTCGAGCGATGATGCCTTCTGGTAGTCTGTGACTTTGCCTTCAAAGAAATTCTGTTCGACGCGGCTGTCCATGATCTCGGCAAGCCAGGGGAGCGGATTCGTGATTTTGGGGTTGAGCGGCTCAAGTCCTACACCCTCAAGTCGGCGGTCAGCAATGTAGTCAATGTAGATGAGAAACTCTTCCAAACTGAGGCCGACACTGCTCACCGGGAGGCAATCAGCAATAAAATCCTTTTCCAGAGCGACGCCTTCGCGCATGATGTCGCGGAGTTCCTCCCGGAATTCGGGCGTCCAGATTTCCTTGTTCTCATTCACCAGTTCTTCGAAGAGTTTACGGAACAGCTCGATGTGATTACTCTCATCGCGCAGCGTGTAGCGAAACATCTGGCCGATGCCGGGAAATTTCTTCTGCCGATACAAGCTGAGGATCATGCCGAAGAGGCCATAGAATTGCGTACCTTCCATTACCTGACCGAATAGAAAGATGTTCTTCGCGAGCAGTTGCTTGTTTTCCAACTTCGTGAGATCCAAACCCCGGCGAAGCGCTCTGCTGTTCTTGGTGACGAATTCGTTCTTCCGCAGAACGCTCGGGATCTGCTCGAACATTGCTTCGCAATCATGTGGATTGATTCCCAGGCTGGAAATCATGTAGAGCAGGCTGTCAGCATGGATATTTTCCTCGTGGGCGTGCCTTCCGAGAACCAGTTTCAGTTCCGGGGCAGTCACCAGTTCACGGACAACATGCTGGATATTATCCCCAACGATCCCCTCGGCGGCCGAAAAGTAGCCAATACCCATGCGAATGATCCAGCGCTCGTTGTCCGCGATTTCTGAACCACGCCACTGCCCGATGTCGGTCTGCATCTGGATCTCTTCCGGCTCCCAGTGGTTGGCTTTCATGGTCCGGTAAAGCTCATAGGCCCACTTATACTTGAGCGGCAGGAGGTTGAATGCCATGCTCTCGCGCCCGTTGATGACGCGCTTGCCGTCGTAGGCCGCTTCGGCTTTGTCGCGGTCGAGGACGAAGGTTTTGGTTCCTACGGTGAAGGTGGTTTCCATTTTTGAGTTGGTCGTTTGGTCTGAGGCTTTAAGTTCGGTTGGTAGCGCAAAAATGATTCCTAAATACTAGAATAGCTGGAATTCCTTAATCCTTATCGGGCTGTTTTCTGGATTTTCTGGGGCTCCGTGCTGGTTCTTTGGAAATTATGGACTTTACTTGGATTTTTGAATCTAACCCCAATATGTTGCGAGGCGGGTGAGATCATACACAAGATTATGTGGTTCCGGCAAGTAAAATCTCTATTTGATCAAACAATTTCGATAGAAAAATCGCTTGCTTGCCTTGCACCTAGGGGGGCACAGATACTTGAAAATTCTAGTTGATTTGAACTCTCGGTTTTACCAAGCCTATTTTATTAAGGGAAAGCTAAGTATCGTCTGCTGGAAGGCTTGTAAAATAAGGGAACCGGAGGCTCGCGCAGTTGAACTCCCGCTTGGGAGCAAGGTTCGCGCACGTTGTCGAAATTTATCCTGACACAAAATCGTCCGCAGTCACGGAATGAGGAAAACCATTCGACTAGTTGGGAGGAAATATCCGAGGGTATCAAAATTCCTGAATTTATCCGTTCCCGCGGATGAATTGGAGAGCGACAGGCTATTTCCATAGTCCATGCTGCGATGCCATGAATCGCCGTGATTTTCTCAAATCCACCGCCCTGCTTCCCCTGAGCGCCTCAATTCCGGCCTATGGCTTCCCAATCCCGGGAAAGGCGGAGCACTGTATCATGCTCTGGCTTGGTGGCGGGATGGCGCAGATCGACACCTTCGATCCCAAGCCCAGGATGGGCGATGCTGCAAAGAACATCCCCGGCTCATACTACCGCTCCAGCGACACTGCCGTGCCTGGTGTGGCTGTTTGCGAGCATCTAAGCCAATCCGCCGAGATTTTGGACCGCGCCACAGTGCTGCGGAGCATTCATCATGATGTGGTGGATGAGCACGCCGCCGCAGTGAATCGCATGCACACGGGACGCACCACCAGCGGCACGGTGCACTATCCCAGCCTGGGTTCCGTAGTGGTCCACGCAAAAGGCGGCCTCAATGATAAAGTCCCGCCATACGTCTTGATGGGATACCCCAGTCCCACGCGTGGACCCGGCTTTCTTGGTGCGTCCTGCGGCTACCTCTACCTCACCGATACGGAAAGCGGTCCAACCGGCCTGACCCCGCCCCCCGGCATAAGCAGTGAACGCCAGGCACGCCGGCAAGCACTGCTCAGGCGGCTCAGAGAGTCCGCGGGCACTGCCGGACTCTCCAAAGCAGACGCGGCACGCAACTTCGAGCTCACCCAGGATCAAAGCATTCGCCTTGCCGGTCCGGAATTCATGTCCGTCTTTGATTTGAAGAGTGAGCCCGCACCGCTCCGCGAGTCTTACGGCGCAGAGTTCGGCCAGCGCTGCCTGCTCGCGCGCAGGCTCATTCAGAGAGGCGTGCGCTTCGTCGAGGTTTCCCACAACATGAACTTCGTAAACGGCACCGGCTGGGACACGCATCAAAAAGGACAGTTGCTGCAGCACGTCCTCATCAAGGAACTCGACGCCGCACTCGCCTCCCTGGTCCGCGACCTGGAGCACAACCATCTCCTGGAAAAGACGCTCATCGTCGTAGCTACCGAATTCGGCCGCCCGCCCGACTTCGACAGTCTGGGCGGTCGCGGGCATCAACCGCAGGTGTTCAGCGTCGTGCTCGCAGGAGGGGGGCTAAAGCACTGCGGTGCGTGGGGTGAGTCCGATGAACTCTCCAGGAAGGTCGCCAAAGATCCGGTGACTGTCCCGGACCTCTTTGCGACGATCTATAATACGCTCGGGATCCCCTCCGATGGCGTTCTGCACGACGGCGACCGCCCCGTCCCCGTCACGGACTACGGAAAGCCTGTCAGCGCCCTGTTCTCGTAGCGGAGAAACCGATCAGAGCCCTCAATGACCGGTAATCCCGGTTCATTCGATCTGCCTCGAAGGGTCGATTCGGTCTGAAATGCAAAATCTACCCCGTTTTGCGAAATAATTCTTGTGATCAAGAAAATTTCCATATATGGTGCGCAAAATCAATAATTTTCAGCAACCGATTTTCTTCTTATGCCGCGCACAACACGTCTCACCGCCGATCCGAACGGAATCTTCTGCCGCTTTGCGCGGTTTATCGCCGGAGTGGCGGTGCTGGCCGGATTCTTCAGCGGTGCGAAAGCTGAACCGCTGCATTCCGAACTGACTCAGCCGAAAATCGAACAACTGCTCGCTGGCGATACCGGCCCCCTGCGCGGCTTCATCAAGAACCTCGAACACTCACTGCTTTCAGGCGACCTTCCCTCCGCCGAAGCCGTAGTGGACCAGGACGCCATTCTGACCCGCGCCACTCAGCACTGCGGCTTCGATGGCGACGAGACCGTGCGAAACATCTTTTGCGACAGCACCAGGCGCTCCTGGGCCGAGACCGGTGTCACCCGCGACTACTGCAACACACGCTTCCGTTATCTGCGCCCCCTGACCCTGAAGAACCGCGCGGGCCTGCTCTTCCGCTCCTCCAACCGCACCGGCGGCATCAACTACGCCCTCTTCACCCTCCTCGAGCCCGAACCCGGCCAGTTCCGCGTCGCCGACATCTTCATCGTCGGCCTCAATGAATTCCTCAGCGACACCCTCCGCCGCACATGGATCAATGTCGCCGCCGGATTCCTCGGGGATGAGGCCAGCCAGCTCAAAGGCGTGAATATCGAATACGTCACCCATATCAATGAGATCGCCGATATGAGCCGCCAGATGAACGCCGGGCAATTCGAGGAAGCCCTCAAGTCCGCCAAAGCCCTGCCGCCCACTCTCCAAAACGAGCGCAGCGTTCTCCTCATCCGCATGGAAGCCGCTGAGCGGGTTTCCCTCCCCGAGCGCAATGCCGTCTATGCCGACTGGCTCGCCTCCTATCCTGACGAAATGGACCTTCCCCTCAAGCTCACCCATTTCTACACTTCGCAAAACCGCTTTGAGGACGCCGAACGCGTCCTCCGCAGCTTGATGGCCCGTCTCGGCGACGATGCTCTTCTCAAAATGGAGATCGGCAACCTCATGCAGCGCCAGTCGCAACACGACGCCCTCGTCACCAAAGCCGGCCTCTCCAATCGCTGAGTTGCGCACCAACCGTTGACGCCCCGGGAGACCGCGCCTACTGGTCGCAATTCTCCCATGTCCAGAAACCGTGCCCAATTCTTCGCCAGCCTCGCCCGGCTGACGGGCGCTGGCCTTCCGGTGGAGAAAGCCGGAGACATTCTCCGCGACCACAGTCTCGGCCAGTCCACGCGCTCCGCGATCGAGTCTCTGAAAGACGGCATCGCCCGCGGCACCAGCATCGCCGGAGCCCTCCGGCCCTCTCTCACAGAACTGGAGTTTAGCATGATCCACGCCGCCGAGAGTGGCGGACACCTGAGCGACGGCTTCGCGCACCTCGAAAAGTACTACACCCTCCTAGCCGACGCCCGCAGTCGGATGCGGCGCGCCGCCGTCTATCCCCTCTGCATCCTGCACGTCGCCGCATTGGCCACCGGCGTCGTCGCCCACCTCTCAGAACGTCCGCCGTTGCCTGCTCTCGCCATGTCGCTGGGAATCCTCTGGGTCTCACTGTTTGCCATTTATCGGCTCACGCGCCTCATCGTTGCCGAGGCTGCGAAGTACCGCGCCGCCGATTCCCTCCTCCGCGCCCTTCCGTTCGTCGCCCCGGTCTGGCGGCATTTGGCCCTCACCCGATGGAGTGCTGTCATGCACTTCCACATCATTTCCGGTCAGAAATTCTCCACCGCCCTGGAATCCGCCGCCAGCGCCAGTGCCAGCGCCAA
This sequence comes from Verrucomicrobiota bacterium, assembly GCA_031429155.1. GTDB lineage: Bacteria > Verrucomicrobiota > Verrucomicrobiia > Verrucomicrobiales > V1-33 > V1-33. The sequence continues at coordinate 7,781 of JANOZA010000149.1, forward strand.
CCTTTCCGCCGCCACCCTGCGACTCGCCCACGCGGCCTCCAGCGGACAATCCATCGCCGCCGCCATGAAGCGCGAGTCCGTCTTCCCCCCGCACTTCGTCCTCGGCTTTGCCACCGGCGAAGCCACCGGCACCCTCGACCAGGAAACTGCCGGCCAAACCCGCCAGTGCATGGCCGACGCCACCTCCGCCATGGAAGTCCTCTCCGAATGGCTTCCCCGCCTGCTCTACTTCGCAGCCGCGATCTACGCCGTCTGGCAAATCTACCAGCTCGCCATGGGCATCGGCGGACAATATCAGCGCGCTTTCGACAACTTCAAATAGCCGGGCCTAAAACTTCAGGTCCTCGCCGAAAATGTGCCGCGCCGCCTCCGCCACATCCTTGTCCCCGCGGCCCGAGAGATTCACGATGATGATCTCATCCTTTCGCATCTTCGGCGCCACCTTCTTCGCCTGCGCCACTGCGTGCGCCGTCTCCAGCGCCGGGATGATCCCCTCCACCCGCGCCAGTTCCTGGAACCCATCCAGCGCCTCCGCGTCCGTCGCGTAAGTATATTCCACCCGGCCCATCTCCCGCAGATAAGCATGTTCCGGCCCCACCGCCGCGTAGTCCAGACCTGCGGAAACGCTGTGCGTTAGCTGGATCTGACCGTCCCTGTTCGCCAGCAGCATCGTCTTCGTCCCCTGGAGCACTCCCAGCTTGCCGCCCTGGAACCTCGCCGCGTGTTTCCCCTCGGTGATCCCCTCCCCTCCCGCCTCTACCCCGCACATCCTTACCGTGCTGTCCGCGAGGAACGCATGGAACAGTCCTATCGCATTGCTTCCCCCTCCCACGCAGGCGAGGAGCAAGTCCGGCAGCCGTCCCTCCTTCTCCAAAATCTGCGCCCGCGCCTCCACACCGATCACCCGGTGGAAGTCCCGCACGATCATCGGGAACGGATGGGAACCCAGCGCACTGCCGAGAATGTAATGCGTCGTCCGCACATTCGTCACCCAGTCCCGCATCGCCTCATTTACCGCCTCCTTCAGCGTCGCCTGCCCCGCCGTCACCGGACGCACCTCCGCCCCCAGGAACCGCATCCTCGCCACATTCAGCGCCTGCCGCCGCATGTCCTCAGCCCCCATGTAAATAACACACTCGCACCCGAACCTCGCCGCCACCGTCGCCGTCGCCACCCCGTGCTGGCCCGCCCCCGTCTCCGCGATGATCCGCTTCTTTCCCAGCCGCACCGCCAGCAGGATCTGCCCCAGCGCATTATTGATCTTGTGCGCCCCGGTATGGAGCAAATCCTCGCGCTTCAAATACACCCGCGCCCCCCCCAGCTTCTCCGTCCAGCGTTCCGCCAGATACAGCGGCGTCGGACGCCCCACATACTCCTTCAGCAGACGGTTCAGCTCCGCATGAAACGCCGGGTCCGCCTTCGCCCGCTCATACTCCGCAGTCAGCTCCCGCAGCGCATACATCAGCGTCTCCGGCACAAACATCCCCCCATACTGGCCGAAGTGGCCGTGGGCATCAGGCAGCGTCTCAGGAGAAATCACAGTATCAGTCATAGGCAGCGAGCGTGGCATCACCCCGCCCTGCGGAAAGCGGAAATTCCGCCTTCATGCGCCGCGGCCCTGCCCTTCCAGCCCGCCGCGTGTCCTCATCCGTCTTTCCGATGGAAGTGCCGGCCACTGGAGGAAGCCGGCACCGTCCGGCAGAACCGGAGCACAGCGCAATTCCCCGAAGGCACTTCGACCGCGACAGGCTGAGCCCGAAGGGTGAGCGCGGGGGGCGTTCATCAACGCGCGGGAAAGTTCCGTCACCACTTGCACCCATCGTTTCTTGCCGTCTTCCTGTTCGAAGATGTGCTCCTGGCCAGCGGGGATAAGCGCGAGGCGTTCGGCGGGTTTGCCGGTGGTCCACTTGTCCCAGTTAAAGCCATGCATCAGGTCGCAGGCGATGCCGTGTTTCTCCCGCATCACGGCGATGGCTTGCGCGGTGTCGAACGTCGGGTCGCCATGGACGCCGCTCTCGGTGTAGGTGATGAGCGCCTTCTTGAGTTGATCGGCGAGGCCGAGGGCCAGCACGCGCGACAGCGCGAGCCGTGACCCGGGGCAACTAACTCGTGGAGGCTTGGGAAGCCAAATCCACCACCAACCCTCCGGGTTTGTCGCGGAGCCGAGCACGCCGGAGCGTGCGGGACAACCGGAGCGGAGATAGCCTGCCACGTCCTGATTCAAAACGCAGGCAAACAATTCGCAGCATTGGGCGAAGCCCGACCGAGCGGCGGCAGCCAACCGAAGCACCCGGCGCGGTGCGTAGATAGACTGCCGGAGGCAGCCCGCAGGGAGAGGAAGGCGTGAGGCCACGACCGAATCAACGAGTCAACACCGGTTCACGCGGGCGATGGCCTGCATGAGGCCGTGGCTACTTCAATGGCCAGCCGCCAGCTTTCTCGATCACGGCGTCAATCTCCGCCATCAGCCGGATGGTTTCGGAGAGGGCGACGACGATCTTGTGGTAGTGGACGATGTCTTCGGCGGAAAGGGTACGGCCTTTGCGGTCCTTGAGCCATTTCTCGCAGACTTGGTAGCCGCCGATGTGGAAGTTCCAAACGTTTTCAGGTACGCCTTCAAAGCGCTGGCTAACGTTGATCCAGACTGCACCATCTTTGTAGGTTGGCTTCTTGGG
>JANOZA010000150.1:0-3667 GCA_031429155.1 Verrucomicrobiota bacterium
AAATCATCGGCTTCAGGGACACCGTGAAGACGACCGTGACCGACATCGAAATGTTCCGCAAGCTGCTCGACGAAGGCCGGGCCGGCGACAACTGCGGTCTCCTCCTCCGCGGCGTGAAGAAGGACGACATCGAGCGCGGCCAGGTCCTGGCCAAGCCCGGTTCCGTGAAGCCGCACAGGCACTTCAAGGCTGAGGTCTATGTCCTCTCCAAAGAGGAAGGCGGCCGTCACACCCCGTTCTTCAACAACTACCGCCCGCAGTTCTATCTCCGCACCACAGACGTGACCGGCAGCATCAAGCTCCCGGAAGGCGTCGAAATGGTTATGCCTGGCGACAACATCCAGATGGAAATCGAACTCATCACCCCGATTGCTCTCGAAAAGACCATGCGCTTCGCCATCCGCGAAGGTGGACGCACCGTCGGAGCCGGACGCGTCGGTGAGATCATCGCCTGAGCGAACTGCACAGACTCAAAGTAAATAAAGCAGGGAGGCGGAAACGCCTCCCTGCTTTTTTGTTTGTCACCTGCCCGCATCTGCCCCGCACACGCCTGTCGGCGGGATCCTTTGGGTGGCCCCCGTCGGCTTTTTGTCTTTGGGGTCCAGCCAGGCCGCCCCAAAACTCTTCGTGGCACAGTCGCGCTCGCCGTGATAATCTCGCCCCATGTCAGCACTCGTTCACAAACTCATCGTTGATGCCTCCGGCAAGCCCCAGGAGGTCGTCATCTCATTGGAGATGTTCCGCCATTTTGAAGAAGTGGCGGGAGCGGACCTGACCGCCGCGGAGGAAGCGGAACTCCGCGAGGCGATCAGGGACAGCGAATCCGGCAACCGGGCGGCGTTTGTTTCCATGGAAGACCTCCTCAAATGAGGCCGGTCAGTTTTCACCGTCATGCCGCGAGTTACTTCAAGCGGCTGCCTGCTGACCGGCGCGCGCAGGTGGTCCATGCCATCGAAACCCTGCGCCCTCCACGCCCGCCTGCGGAATTGCCGAACGTCAAACCTATGGCCGGTGAGTGGGCCGGTTGCTATCGGATGCGCGTCGGCTCGCTACGCGTCATCTTCCGCATGAACCGTCAGGCCGATGGCGCCGAAGCCGTGGAGATTCTCCAAATCGGCCCGCGCGGGGATGTCTACAAATAGCGAGCCTGCTGCCATGACCCGGGACATGAGCCTCTGGCCCGGATGATTGAGCTGCGGCCCCTGGCGAGGTCGGGAGAATTTCTTTTGCCGGCGGCGAGAGCGGCGGGAATACTCATGCGGGGCGTTTGCTTAAGCCGGCACCAAAACCGCGAAACCGGGAATCCCCCCCCCGCGCTGGCCCATGCCCCCCGCGCCCAGACGATCCCTTCAGCCCCGGCAGTCATACGGGAAGCGGCGCTTCGCCAGTTCCCACGATTTCATACCCCACACTCCCCATCTCCGCCGCAATGACGGCGAAGGACGAATACACTGAGCCGATCACCGCGTCGCAGCGGGAAAGCAGGCAAAGATCGAGCATGGCATCTTCCAGGGTGCTCTGGCGCATGGCTCCGGGGTTCCAGGTCTTCACGTTTTCACAGACGGGCAAGTTTAGGCCCGACAGCTTCTCATGCCACTCCCTGGCGGATGCCGGATTGTCGCAGGCGAGGAATAATCCATCAATGCGTCCGCCTGCGGCCATTTCTGATGCTTTCGCCAGCAGAGCGTCGTCGTAGAGTTCCTGATTCGTGGCCGTGATGCCTTTTTGTGGGTCCTTGAGCACGTCCGTGCGGCGCACGTGTACGCCGAGCAGGCGGCGTACCGGCCAGCCGTGCTGGAGGTCATCCGCCCGCCGCAGGATGTCCGTGCGCACGCGGAAGCGCCGCACCATCCGCCGCCAGCGTTCCTCCACCGTTTCCGCCGTCTCGCCCGCAGTGTCCCCGCCGCCGGCGGTGAGTTGCTCCCATATGTGTCCCATCGTGTGATACTGCTGGATGCCGGCTTCACAATCCTGGCCCCGTGTCAGCCGGTCCCAGTCACCGTCATTGTCCACTACTACGTAACCGTTGGCTTCCAGCACATCGTCGTGTTTGCCGGGGCAGGCCGACTGCGGTTCCCAGAGCACGCGCAGCGTTTGGCCGCGCACTGCGGCCACAGCGAGCATTCCGGCCAGGCTCCGCATCCGGTCGCCGAGTCCGCTCGCGGTGTTCGCCGGACGCCAGTTGAGCCAAGCGGCTGCCTTTCGCTCCACCATGACGCTGCGCCCGGTCTTCTCCGCCATCTCTTCATCAAGGCCCGCTACCACGCTGAGGAACTTCGACTGCCGCCCGCTATTGAGATAGTTGTCGTTCGTCCATCCACCCGCCGCGTAGGAAACCTCCCGCGGCTGCCATGCCAGGTTCGGCCAGGCCGCGTAGCAGGGCACTTCCTTCTGAATGAGTTGCAGTTGGGTGTCGCAGGTCATGGCACCTTTCGCTGGATGGCCCTTCGTCGCCGTCAGGATGTGCATCACCGTATTATAATAGCGCGCGTTCACTGCGTAGGCGTGCATGTCCCACGTCCGGTGACACCGCACCAGTCCCGGACCCGCGACCTCCGGGCGCTCCAGGTGCTGACAGCCGAGAAAGAACATCCCCCAATCCTCCGGCAGTTCGATCTCCCACAGCCGCGCCCGCAGCTCTTTGGCGAACACCACATCATCCTCAAACACCAGCACCGCCGGTGCCTTCCGCTGCCGCGCTCGCCACACCGCCATCTTGTGCGTCAGCGCCTGCGCGTAGCGGGTGCCGCTGCAATAGCCCCGACTGTCCTTCACCCAACGCCCGTCCATGGCCGGGAGGCGCTCCACATCAGGCATGTCGTGATCCAGCAGCGCATTCAGCACTTTGCGGCGGCGGTCGTCCTGCTTGTTCAGGTTGAGGTAAAACTTGAGGGGAAAATCAGTGTCGAGGTTCATGAGGAGTGGCGCGTGAAACGAAAGAGCTGATCACATATCCAGGAGGTTCAGCAGCGTCCCGGCTTCGTCGAAAAAGAATGTGCTCATGTAGAGCCCGAACATGAATTGAGCCTTCGTCTTCAGGTTGTCCCCCAGGCAATGCACCAGCGACGCCTCCCGGTAGTGGCGGTAGTCCATGTCTTCAAACATGGGAAACATGATCGCATCCCGCTCGAAGGGCCGCACCCGCAGGGAGGTATCAAGGAGGAGCCGGTTCCACGCTGCCTGCTCAAGGAAACTGCCTCCGGGGCGCGGCTGCATTTTGTGAATGCGCCCCCACTCCGCCATCACTTCCAAGTAACGTCCGGCAGCGACCGCGATCGTCCCGCTGTTGACCCCCTTCCATTTCAGCGCGGTCTGCTCCCCGGGAGTCAGATACGCACTGAAGCAAGCCCCCTGGATGGCTCCCCGCTCCCGGCAGCAACTGATGTCCCAGTCACCATCCAGCAGGTGATCCGGATTCCGCAGGCACAGCATGTCCGCATCCAAAAACAGAATCTTCTCCGCGCCAATGCTCTCAGCATGGGCCATCACCGCAGGGGCCACCCGGTACTTCCAGCACCACGCCTCCCCCTGGAGTTCCACCCCGGACATATCCTTCGTCTGCACAAAATGCTCCACCACACCCTGTCGCGGGATGTGAAACAGGGGAGCCTCCGTGTTGCGAAAGATGAGGATGTCCCCGTCGAATTGATTCCGCACCAGCGACATC
>JANOZA010000151.1:0-2759 GCA_031429155.1 Verrucomicrobiota bacterium
CGGCATGAGCAGGTCGTTGTAGCGATTGGACGGGATGCCGTGGTTGCCGTTCTCGCCGCGCATGAATCCGATGGCCGCGCCCTGGAGCAGCAGCCAGGCCCATGCGAGGAGCAGTGCCTTCATGCGGGGATCGCGGCGCGATTCATCATCACGGCGGAAGTAATGCCAGAGCAGCAGGGCGAAAGGCACCAGCGCTGACACCGCGAGCGGCGAAATAAAGATAGGCCATGCGAAGGCTTTGAGCGCGGCGCTGATGGATTGGCTAAGCACGAACGGCGGAGGGGCCGAGATCGTGGGCTTTCCCATCGTGAGGTAAAACGCGAGAAAGATGATGGCTCCTGCGCCCAGCCAGAGAAGGCCCCGGCGATCAATGCGGCGGGAGGCCAGCAATTCCATCGCGGGCACGCCGGCCATGGCGAGACCGGTCATACATCCGCTGCCGAGGCTGAACGATGCGGCCAATGCCAGCACGCACGCCACGGGCAGCGCCCACTTCTTTTCACCCCGCCATGCCTGCACAGAGAAGGCGAGGAACGCGAAGAGGCTTGCGAAATCGAAGCAGCTTAGAAAGGCCCACGTCGTGCGCACGCCGGCGAAGGGCACGGCGAAGAAGAACAGCACGAGCCCGCGCATGAGCATCGCCCGCTCCGGCACGATTCGGGCGAAGAACTGCGCGATCACCAGCGCCAGACTGCCATAGACAAGTGCGTGAAGAAAGCTGTCGAGCCGGGGATCCCACAGGCCGTTCATCTCCACGCTCATGGCCGGCAGCAGGCGCGAGAAAAGCGTGAGGTGCGTACCGTTGTGCCGTTCGAACAGCCACGCCCAGTCGCGCTGGCCATTGGCCCAATTTTCCAGCGTGTCCATGAACAGCCAGTCATCGGCGAGCGGCACGGTGCTGCTGAATCGCTCGATGAGCGCGAACCGCACGCCGAGGATGATCAGGAATCCCGCGAGCATGAAGACCCACGTGCGGCAGCGCGATGATTTAGCGGAGAGCGGCATGGATTTCTTCAAGGATGAGGTTGAGGTCGTAGCGATATCTCCAGCGGGGGTAGTCGGCCTGGAAGCGGCTGACGTCGCTGACATACCAGATGTGATCACCGGTGCGCGCCGTCTCGACGTATTCCCAGTCGAGCTTGTTGTCGGAAATGGATTCGCACAGCGAGATGGCTTCCCGCATGGAGCAGTGGGAATGGCGACCACCGCCGATATTATAAACGGCACCGGCGCGCGGAGCCTCGCAGAACTGCCAGAAAGCCTCTACCATGTCGGCGCTGTGAATGTTGTCGCGCACCTGCTTCGCCTTGTAGCCATAGATGCGATACTTCGTGCCCGTGACGGCGCACTTCATGAGGTAGCTGAGAAAGCCGTGGAGTTCCGCGCCGGCGTGCCCCGGTCCGGTGAGGCAACCGCCGCGGAAGCAGACAGTCGGCATATTAAAGTAGCGGCCGTATTCCTGCACCATCACGTCGGCGGCGACTTTGCTCGCGCCGAAAACGGAATGGAGCGTCTGGTCTATGCTCATCGTCTCCGGAATGCCGCGGTGGAATGGATGAGCCGCGTCCACTTCCCAGCGTGTCTCCAGTTCCACGAGCGGCAGGTGATTCGGCGCATCGCCATAGACCTTATTGGTGCTGGTGAAAATGAACGGCGCCTCGGGGCAGTGTTTTCGCGCGGCTTCCAGGAGATGCAGTGTGCCGAGCGCATTGACGCCGAAATCCGTGACCGGCTCGCGCGCCGCCCAGTCGTGCGATGGCTGCGCGGCGGTGTGAATGATCACCCCGATGCGGGAGCCGAGCGGCGCGATGATTTCCTCCAGCCGCGCGGCATCGCGGATATCGGCGTCGTGGTGCGTGTAGTTCGGGAGCGTGCGCAGGAGTTCATCGCGTTGGTGTGCGGTGGAGGCTTCGGTGCCGAAGAAGCGGGCCCGCATGTCGTTATCTATCCCCACGACATGAAAGCCCCCGGCGTGGAAGCGCCGGCAGGATTCCGCGCCGATGAGCCCGGCCGAACCGGTGATGAGTGCAATGCGAGTCATGCCGCCGCGAGACTTGGCTTTGCGACCCGCTCTGACAACGAGAAACTCACCGCTCCACGAAGATGCATCCGCGCGTTGACCAGCGCCGGACCGGCGTTATGTTTCGCCCGCCATGAAAAACCAACTGCTGTCCCTTACCATCGCGGCTCTGACCGCCTTTTTTGCATTTACCCCCACCAGCCTGCCTGCTCAGGACAGGTCCACGCCGGTCGCCGAAGAGGAAGCCGAGCCGGACGAAGGCGAAGTGCCGGAATTCAATCCCGAGGAGTGGAAAAAGAAGAACAAAGAGGACGAAAAACAAGCCAACGAGACCATCCGGAAGATGCTGAAAGTCTTCAAGCCCCTCGCCGGTGAATGGATCGGCACGGAAAAAGTGGAGCACCTGGACGAGCGATTCAAGCCCCTCGACAAAGAGTGGAAGGACACTTGGAAAGGATTCTTCACCGTGGACGGCCGCTACTTTGAAATGACCGGCCAAACGGAGGGCGCAGAGTCCACCTCTTACCGCTGGATCTGCACATGGGATGTGCGCGAGGAAACCTACAAGGCTTGGTATTTCGGCGAAACCGGTCAGACACTCTACACCGGTGAACTCAGCGGCGATGGCAAGCACGTCATCTGGACCGTCGAGAATGAAGAAAACGGCTCGGAGACGAAATTCAGCATGATTCCGGACGGAGACCGTTTGAAGTGCTCGGGCACGGACAAGCTCGCCGGT
>JANOZA010000152.1:0-3717 GCA_031429155.1 Verrucomicrobiota bacterium
CCCGTGCGCAGCGTGACGACCCGCGTGAGGTCTGCGGCACTCATCGCGGCCTCGTCCCAGGCGCGCGCGACTTCACTGAGGAACCCGCTGCCGGGCGGTGATGACTCCGTGCATTCCGCCTCGCCGGCGTCGCCGTAGTAAGCACTGCCGCCGGCGGAGACGAGCACGCGCGGCGCATTAGGAAGTTCACGCAACCGTGCGATCATGGCGAGGGTGTCATTCACCCGCGAGTCGCGAATGGCCGCCCGCTTCTTCTTCGTCCACACCCCAAGCAGATTCTCGCCGACAAGATGCACGATGGCATCCAGTCCGCTGAAATCCGCCTCCCTCACCGGATGCCACGCCCGCATTTCCACAAACCCCGTCCGCGGCTGCGGCGTGCGCGAATAGCCGATCACATCGTGCCCCGCATTTCTCGCCACCGCGAGAAAATGCCGTCCGACAAATCCCGTGGCTCCGGTAAGTCCAATCTTCATGACCGTGAGATAGGCGAGGCATTTCACGCAGGCAAGGTCGTGGCCAACTTAACATCGGGGCGCACACGGATCCCGAAGATGGAGCGCTGTATTTACCGCAACTCGCTGCCCGTTGACCGGCTACGCCGCCGCCTTCACTGCGGCCACCAGCGCCTGCAGGGAGGCTTTGGCATCGCCGAAGAGCATGCGGCAGTTGTCGCGGTAGAAGAGATGGTTCTCGATGCCGGCGAAGCCTTTGCCCATGCTGCGCTTGAGGACGATGACGGTGCGGGCTTTCTCGGCCTCGATGATCGGCATGCCATGGATGGGACTCGACGGGTCTTCGTGGGCGGCGGGATTCACGACGTCGTTGGCACCGATGACGAGGCAGACATCCACGCGCTCCATTTGAGGATTGATGGACTCCATCTCGATGAGCTGATCGTAGGGCACGTTGGCTTCGGCGAGGAGGACGTTCATGTGGCCTGGCATCCGGCCGGCGACGGGGTGAATGGCGTAGCTGACTTCAGCACCGCACTTGGCGAGTTCATCGGCGAGTTCGCGCACGGCGTGTTGTGCCTGAGCAACGGCAAGGCCGTACCCGGGGACGATGACGACATGGCTGGCGACGCTGAGCATGACACCGACTTCGTCGGCCTGGATGGGCTTCACGGTGCCAGTGACTTCAGCGGCGGCGGCGCCACCGGTCACTGCCTTTCCGAACGCGCCAAAGAGCACGTTGGTGATCGGACGGTTCATCGCCTGACACATGAAGAGCGTGAGCAGTGTGCCGGAGGAACCGACGAGCGTGCCGGCGATGATCATGGCGACATTGCCAATGGCGAAACCGTCGGCCGCGACAGCGAGGCCGGTGAAGGAGTTGAGCAGGGAGATGACGACGGGCATATCCGCACCGCCGATAGGCAGCACCATCATGACGCCGAATGTCAGCGCGAGCATGGCGCAAAGGATGAACAGCACCGGACTGTGCAGAGCACAGGCGAGCGCCACGCCGAGGGCGATCATTCCCAGGAAGACGGCGGCGTTGATGAGTTGCTGCTTCGGATAGGTGAGCGGCTTCTCCAGTTTGCCCTCCAGTTTCAAGTAGGCGATCGCGCTGCCAGAGAAGGACATTGCGCCGATGATGGCGGCGAAGACCATGGCGGTGGAGAGAGTGGCATTGTCCTTCGCGTGCCCGTATTCCAGACCCGCCACGAGCACCGCCGCGCCGCCGCCGAGGCCGTTGAAGAGCGCGACCATCTGCGGCATCGCGGTCATCTTCACCGAGTAGGCACCGAACGCACCGAGCCCGAGTCCGATGCCCGTGGCGACGGCGATGAGGATCCAGTTGAGGCCCGGCACCGCGCCGCCATCCGGTCCCTCGAGTTCCGGGAGCACGGCGATCAAAGCCACCAGCATCCCCAGTGCGGCGACGAGATTGCCGCGGCGTGCGGATTTCGGCGAGCCGAGCATCTTGATCCCGGCGATGAAGAGGACCGCCGCCGCGAGATAGGCCAGTGAAATGGTGGTGCTCATCCTTTCTTCCTTTTGAACATTTGGAGCATGCGGTCGGTAACCATGAATCCGCCGAAGACGTTCGCCGCGCCAAACACCACGGCGATGAACCCGCCGGTGAGCGCATACCACTTGTCCGCCGCCGCCAGCACGAGCAGCCCGCCGATCAGGATGATGCCGTGGATGGCGTTGGTGCCCGACATCAACGGGGTGTGCAGCATGGACGGCACTTTGAAGATGAGTTCCACACCAAGGAACACGGCGAGGACGAAGATGGTGAGCGTGAGGAAGTCGGCGGTCATGGCAGTCAGGAGGAGAGGGGAATAAGGAAGGCAGGAAGGCAGGAGTGGCTGGGGGAGCTTTCTTCTGACCTTCCTGCTTTCCTGCCTTCCTTATTTATTCTCTTCATGCGTGTGGGGCGGAGAGTTTTTCGTTCACGATGCGGCCTTCATGCGTGATGAGGCAGCCTTTGATGAGGTCGTCTTCCGGTTTGAGGACGAACTGTTTGGATTCCTTGTCCCAAAACTCCTCAAGCAGCGCGCAGAGGTTGGAGGAAAGCATCTGACTGGCGTGCGCGGGGACACGGCCTGGGAGATTCCGGAGGCCGATGAGAGTGACGCCGTTGCGCTCAATGATCGCGCCCGGCTCGATGCCTTCGACATTGCCGCCGGTCTCCGCAGCGAGGTCCACGACGACGCTGCCGGGCTTCATGGCCGCGAGCATGTCAGCCGTGACGAGCAACGGAGCACGGCGGCCGAAAACCTGCGCGGTGGTGATCACGACATCGCTGGCGGCGCAGACCTTCTTCATCCCCTCACGCTGCCGTTCGATCTGCTCCGGTGTCAGGGCCTGCGCGTAGCCGTCCTTCGTCTGCCCGGTTTCGCCGCCGAGATCGAGAGTGACGAAGCGCGCGCCCAGCGACTTCACCTGTTCCTCAACGACCGGGCGGGTATCATAGGCTTCCACTTTCGCACCGAGACGTTTCGCCGTGGCGATGGCCTGAAGGCCCGCGACGCCCGCGCCTATTATAAAGACCTTCGACGGCAGGAGCGTGCCGGCGGGTGTCATCATCATGGGAAATATGCGCGGCGAGCGCTCCGCAGCGAGAATCACCGCGACATAGCCCGCGAGGCTGGCCTGTGAGGAAAGCACGTCCATTTTCTGGGCCCGCGTGGTGCGCGGCAGCATCTCCATGCTCATTGCGCTGATACCATGAAAGGCGAAAGCCCTGACGCACTCCGGTGCATTGAACGGATCAAGTAAACCGGCGAGCACTGCACCGTTTTTCAGTTTGGTAATATCCGAAGAGGGAAGTCCGCGGACGGTGAAAAGAAAGCCCCCGTTGGAAAGCACCGTGTCCCGGCTGGCGACGGTGGCCCCCGCCGCCGTGTAAGCATCATCGCTGTGTCCACTGGCGCGTCCCGCGCCGCTTTCGACCAGCACCTGCGCGCCCAGCTTGATCAACTTACCAACATGCTCCGGCACCAGCGCAGCGCGGGATTCATTTTCGTGAGTTTCTTTCGGAATCGAGATGGTCATGCGGGAACGCGCCGACGATAGCCAGCGACGGAGACTGACAACCGGCAAGACACATGCTCAGCCACCCCCCAAGGCCCACGCACTTAACCTCCAGGTTTCCCGGGTTTTCCGGGAGTCGAAAGATTTTCCGATTATAGCAGTTGTACTTTAGTTAGGACGCGGTACTGCCTGCGGATGCCTTCATCCTCCAATCAGCCAACACGGACCG
>JANOZA010000153.1:0-5368 GCA_031429155.1 Verrucomicrobiota bacterium
CAAGTGAGCGGGCGAGGCCGAGGAGAATGAGCGCGTCGAGAGGGTCCAGGCGCAGGGCGTCGCGGTAGGCGGACTCTGCTTCGGTCCAGCGACGGAGACGGAGGAAGGCGCGACCGCGTTCGGCGTGCGGACGGGCATCGCGGGGAAGCAGCGCGGCGGCGGCGGCGGCACGTTCAAGGGCTTCGCCGGTGTCGCCTAATGAAGTGGCTAGGGCGGCGAGGAGGAGATGTGTGCCGGCGTCGGGACCGTGGGCGGCTTCGCGGGCGAGGGCGGCGGTACGGGCCTCCTCCATGCAGCCGACGCGGGCGAGCGTCTCGGCGAGCAGCGTGTGGATGCGGGCGTGACCGGGATTTTCCGCGTAGAGTTTCCTGACATCCTCCAGCGCCTCGCCGGCGAGACCAGCATCGCCGAGGGCCACGGCGCGATTGAGCCGCCACTCCAGGTCGGCCTTGTGAAACGCGGCGTTTTTTTCCGGCGGCAACTCCACGTAGCCGAGAGCGGCGAAGTGCCGCAGCAGCACCTCATCCATTTCCGGCGCAGGTGCGGCGGCTGGCGAAGGCCGGGCGGTTTCCCATGTCGGGACGCGAGTCACGGGCGGCGGGTCTTCCCAGGCGTGAAGCCAAGCCTGGCCGTCCATGTCGTCGCCGCGCGGCAGGCCGAAGCGGTGGAGAATGGTGGGCGCGACATCGAGCACGGAGCAGCCGTGGAGTTCCGTGCCGCGACGCAGACCGGGGCCGCGCAGGGCGGCGATGCCGATGGGATGATGCCAGGCGGCCATGTTCTCCGGGGCATCGGCGGCCACGTCCGGGCGGGCATCGCCCATTTGAAATCCGTGGTCACTGACAAGCATGACGGTGGCGTCCGGGCCGGCGAGTTCGATGAGCCGCCCGAGCAAGGCGTCGAGGAACATCGCTGCGCGGTCCATGACGCCGCCGTAGCGGGCGACTTCTGCGGGATCGGCGCCGGGCATGAGCGGGGGCCGCAGCGGCATGAAGTGGTGGCCGCATTCATCGAGCGTGCGGAAATACACGGCGGCGAAGTCCCAGGACTCGCGTTCCATGAGCCAGGTGGCGACAGCATGCACCGACACGGTCTCGGCGACGATGGTGCGCAGGTGGCCGAGCAGCGCTTCATCGCGACCGGTGAATGAGAACGGCTGAGCCAGCCACGGGACGAGGAAGGCGAGGTCTGCCGGGCTCATCTCGGTGGGATGCACCCGGAGATCATCGAGTTGGTCCGTGAAGGAGGGCGGCTCGACACATCCCGGCGGCACCGGCCAGGAGTTGGCGCTGCCGGTGGCGCGGGGAAAGTGATCACTGACACAAACGCCGCGGACCTTCTCCGCGGGATGCCCGGCGAACCATCCGGTGACCTGGCAGCGCAGTCCGGAACGGCTGAGCATGTTCCAGAGTGCATCCGCCGTGCGCAGGTCGCTGCCGGCGGGACGCACGCCGCCGGTGGCGGCATCGGGTGCGGCGAATCCGTGGATGCCGTGCTGGTGGGGCCGCTTGCCGGTGGCGATGCTCGTCCACACGATAGGCGAAAGCACGGGCCGGATGCTGGCAAGCCGCGCACGGCAACCGCCGGCGATGAGACCTGCGAGGTGCGGCATATGCCCTGCCGCCAGCAGTGGATCGAGCAGCCGCCAGTCTGCGGCATCCCAGCCGATGAGCAGCACGCGCGGCGCGGGGGACTTCATGGTTTCGGGGAAAGAAAAAAACCATCCGGCGGGAATGTACTGTCCCCGCCGGATGGCGATGCTTTTTAGAGAAGCTGCGTCAATGTATTACGCAACCTTGCGACGGCGCCATGAGGCGAGGCCGACGGCTCCGAGGGCGAAGAGGCCCATGGATCCTGGCTCAGGCACTCCGGTGGCTCCGGCGAGGATGGCTCCGCCACCGTCTTCGATGGCGTAGTCAACGATCGAACCGACCGAGCCGGCCACTGCACCGCTGGTGAATCGCATCCAGCCGTAGCTGCCAGCATCGGTTCTGAAGCCCACTATGCCAGTCCCGCCTGCGGGGAACTGCGCCATGTCAGCAACCTCTTGGAAGCCATCTTTCGCGTAGGTGCGCGAGGCATCAATGGTAGCACCAATCGCGAGGTTTTGCAGCACGCCACCCGCAGCAGCAGTGCTGGAGGCCACCCCGGCAGCCGCACCGATGGCCCAGAACTGACGCCCTCCGTTGTAGGGATTGAGATCCCAGCCCGGCACTAACGCGGGACTCGTGTTGCTAACACCAGTATCCACATCAAGATAGACACCAGCGGTGGTGCTCGGGATCGGGATGTTCACCACGCCGCTATAGACAATCGCGGCATCCGCCTGTTGCGTGCCCACCGCAGCAGCAGCGGTCGCGGCGGCGAGGAGCGTGTACTGATTGAGTCGGCTCACAGTGAACTGCGGCGGACCGTTTGGTTGTGTTTTACTCATGCATGTTTTTTGTGTTGGTTTTGGGGACCAGGATTGGTTGGCGGCTTAGGCCGGCGGGATGTCGAGCCATTCAAAGCGTCCGTCAAACGCCGTAATGACGGTTTGTGGGGTGCGCAGGGCTGAGGGGGGAAACTGGAGGGAAAGGGTCAGTCGGGTCTTCGCGATGCCGGTGGTAGTGGTGGCGAGTTTGGCTTGGATCAGGGCAAAGGCGGGATGGTCCCGACGGAGGTAGGCGTAGCAATCGGCGGTGTTGGCTGCATCGTGCAGACGGTAGCAGGCATACACGGCCTTGTCGGAAAAGTCTCCGGCATAGAATTCATCCGGCTGTGCAATCACGCGCATGAGTTGCGGCGCGGAGGGCCGGGCGGCGAGGAAGTCCGCCCATTCCATCTCCCCGAGTCCGGTCGTCGCGCGCCAGTCCACGAGGCAGCGTTCGCCGCGCCATTCCAGAAGCGGCCGGAGCTTGCGGCCATCGCGGCCCCGGCCCAGGCCCGTGCAGAGGCGGTGCCCGGTATCCTCCAGCACGGGGAAGACACTCAGACCCTCGCCATCAGGCTCGTCCTCATCCGGATGAAGAGCATAATACCCGCGCAGCACCGGAAGGAGTTTGGCACCGTCGTGGATCAGCGCCGCCTTCTCCTCCACTGTCGTGGCGCGATAAAAAGCCTCCGCCGCCGCCTTCGCCTCCGGCAGCCGTGCCGTTAGGTCAGCCGCGCTCCGGCCCGTGGCCTCCAGTTCCGCCACCGCTTCAGGCGTCGGGTGGTAAGCACCGGCCTCCGTATAGGTTGGCATCTGCTCTCCGCTCTTTGAATTCCGAAACAGAAACGCCACGCCACAAGCCACTCCGATCGTTCCAAAGAAAATCATCGCCAGCAGCGGCCCGTGAGCGCGGCGGTTGGTCTTTCGCACTGCCCGCAACGCCTTCTTCGGGCGCATGTTGCGCCGCTTCACCCGCTTCTTGGCGGGTTCGAGGGCGTCCTTCAAAGGATCGGGGTGATAATCCATGGCTGTAGTCTCCGCCCCAGGTAGCAGACACCCGCCCGCCGTCAAAATATTTCCTTCCATCACGGCGATGCATTCCTTTCGCCTCTCCCCTGCCCCAATGCACCCCACCCGCAGCAGGAAAACTTGCATTCCCTGGCAGGCTCCGTCTTACTGCGGCACAATTTCCTCCACCGCATGGTCGCCATCACCATTAGACACCTCAGCAAGAACTTCGGCCCCACCGCCGTGCTCCGCGACATTGATCTCAAGATCGAAGCCGGTGAAATGTTCTTCCTCCTCGGGCCCAGCGGCTGCGGAAAGACCACGCTGCTGCGACACATCGCGGGCTTCTACCAGCAGGACAGCGGGCACATTCTCTTCGACTCCCGCGACATGAGCGGCGTCCCCGCGCATCAGCGGAACACCGCCATGATGTTCCAAAGCTACGCCCTCTGGCCCCACCTCACCGTCGCCCAAAATGTCGCCTTCGGCCTCGAAGAGCGAAAGCTCCCCAAGCCCGACATCGCCCAGCGCGTCCAGGAATCCCTCGACATGGTCCAGATGGGCTCCCTCGGCCCCCGCAAGATCAACCAGCTCAGCGGCGGCCAGCAACAGCGCGTCGCCCTCGCCCGCTCCCTCGCCGTTAGGCCTGACTGTTTGCTCCTCGACGAACCACTCTCCAATCTCGACGCCAAACTCCGCCTCGAAATGCGCGGCGAGATCCGCCGCATCTGCAAGCAATTCAAGCTCACCGCCATCTACGTCACCCACGATCAAAAGGAAGCCCTCCACCTGGCCGACCGCCTGGCCATCATGGAAAAAGGCGTGCTCAGCCAGGTAGGCACGCCCAGGGAAATCTACCGCAGCCCCACCAGCGCCGGCGTCGCGTCCTTCATCGGCGAAGCCAACTTCCTTCCTGGCACCTTCGGCACCCTCAACAACCGCGGCCACTCCACCGTCCACACCGCCCACGGCGAGTGGTCGGGCCGCGTCACCGACTCCTCATGGCAACCCGCCACCGGCGACAAAGTCCAGCTCTGCGTCCGCCCCGAGTCCCTCCGCTTCACCGAACGCCCCGCCGAAACTAACAACCTCACCGGCACCATCACCGAATCCATTTACCTCGGCGAGCTGGCCCAATACACCGTCACCGCCGCCGCCGGCCTGACATTTCAAATCTCAGAGATCAACCCCGCCGCCCTGCACGACTCCGGCGGCCCCGCCCTCCTCACCGCCGCCCCGGAAGACGTCATGATCCTCCGCCCCTGAGCCCGCCAGCCAGGCCCCTGAGCCCTGAGCCTTATACGGAAGTCCAGCAACCTGATCCCGGAGGGATCACAGCCATTAGCGAGGCGTCGCCAGACGCCTCGTCAGCCCATGCAGAGAGCCTCGATCCCGGAGGGATCGCAGCGGCTCCCGGTGCGCGGACCATCCTGACCGGGGACAGCGCTGGCATCCCTCCGGGATGCGGACTTTTTCGGGTGCGCTACGAGGCGTCTGCGCTCGTCCCTCGCTCCGACGCCTCGCTAATGGCTGCGACCCCTCGCGGGGTCTGAGACTTGTGTCGAAGGCTCAGGCCCCTAAGCAAGCAAGCCAGGCCCCTGAGCCCGCGGCGCTGTGGCCTACCACTTTATACCCTTCACGCTTCCGTATTCGGTGCTGTTCTGACCGTATTGGCCCTTCACGGCATTCTTCACGGCCTGGAACTTACACTCCAGACAGGAATCCCCCACGTAGTAGAGCTTCCGGCGCCCCTCGCGCGCCGTCGTGAGCTGGCCCGTGAGTTGTGAGATAAACATGTTCAGCCCCCGGAAGGACGACAGCATCCCGTGGAATGCATTCAGCGCGATCGCCGCGCTCGGCGGATTGTAGCCGGAGCACGCCGTCAGCGCGGTGATGAGTGAGGAAAGATGCGCCTGGAGCTCCACGTACGCCTGTTCGCCCTTATTG
>JANOZA010000154.1:0-10084 GCA_031429155.1 Verrucomicrobiota bacterium
CGTGCGCACTCCTGAGCCGGTCAGCAAGCTCAAGGCCGCTATGCCGAAAGCGTTCGCGGAACTGATGAAGGTCCGCGCGACATTGGAAAAGCACTTCAAGGACGTGCAGGACGTGGAGTTCACCATCCAGGCCGGCAAGCTGTTCATGCTCCAGACCCGCAACGGCAAACGCACCGCCGCCGCCGCGCTCAAGTTCTCCGTGGATATGGTGAAGGAGAAACTCATTGACTGGGAAACCGCAGTCCTGCGCAACCCGGCTGATCAGCTCGACCAACTGCTCGCACCGATCTTCGACTCGGCCGATGTGAAGAAGGCGAAGTGCATCGCCACCGGCCTCCCTGCAGGTCCCGGCGCTGCTTCCGGCAAGATTTACCTCAACGCCGATCGCGCCGTGCTGGCCGAAGCGAAGGGGGAGAAAGTTCTCCTCGTCCGCAACGAAACCAGCCCGGAAGATCTTCGCGGCATGATCGCTGCGGAAGGCATCCTAACCGCCAAGGGCGGCGTCTCTTCCCACGCCGCGCTCGTCGCGCGTCAGATGGGCAAGGTCTGCGTCTGCGGCGCTTCGGCGCTGGAGATTGACTACGACAAGAAGACGGTCAAAGCCTCCGGTCAGACGTTCAAGGAAGGCGACTTCATGAGCATTGATGGCACCGCCGGCACCGTCTATGGCGGCCAGCTCAAAACTGCGCCGTCGGAGATCATCACCGGCATCGTCAGTGGCAACAAGGCCGCGCAGAAGACGGAGAAATTCCAGTCGTTCCTGCAACTCATGAAGTGGTGCGCGCAGGCGACCAAACTCAGCGTCAGGACCAACGCCGACACGCCGGACCAGACGCGCATCGCTGTCGCGTTCGGCGCAGTTGGCATCGGCCTCACCCGCACGGAGCACATGTTTTTTGAGGGCGACCGCATTGACGCCATGCGCGAGATGATCCTCGCCACCACGCTCGAAGCCCGTCAGAAGGCCCTTGCCAAACTCCTGCCCTATCAGCGCAAGGACTTCACCGGCATCTTCACGGAGCTGAAGGGCATGCCCGCCACCATCCGTCTGCTCGACCCGCCGCTCCACGAGTTCCTTCCCCACGACGCCAAGTCGCAGGCTGAACTGGCGAAGAAGCTCGGCGTCAAACCCGAGGCCATTGAGCATCGCGTGCAGCAGCTCCATGAGTTCAATCCGATGCTCGGCCACCGCGGCTGCCGCCTCGGCATTGCCTATCCTGAGATCACCGAGATGCAGGCCCGCGCCATCTTCGAAGCCGCTGCGGATGTTGCGAAGAAGAAGATCAAAGTGAAGCCGGAAGTCATGATCCCGCTCGTCGGCTTCAAGAAGGAGTTCGACCTCCAGGCGGAAATCGTTCACGCCACTGCGAAGAAGGTGATGGCCGAGAAGAAGATCAAGTTCGACTACCAGGTCGGCACCATGATCGAAGTCCCGCGCGGTGCCCTGACCGCCGACGAAATCGCGCAGAACGCGGAGTTCTTCAGCTTCGGCACCAACGACCTCACGCAGACCGCGCTCGGCATCAGCCGCGACGACATGGGCAACTTCCTCATGCCCTACATCGAGAGCGAAGTGTTCAAGAAGAACCCCTTCGCCACGCTCGACACCACCGGCGTTGGCCAGCTCATGGAAATCGCCGTCACCAAAGGCCGCAAGACCCGCCCGGACATCAAGCTCGGCATCTGCGGCGAACACGGCGGCGACCCTGACAGCGTGAAGTTCTGCCACCGCATCGGGCTCGCCTATGTTAGTTGCAGCCCATATCGCGTCCCCGTCGCCCGCCTCGCCGCCGCCCAGGCCGCCATCGAGGAAAAACGCGCCGCCGCGAAAAAGAAGTAACCCATAGCGCCCAGCGCGCCCACCATCTGTAGGCCCTATATGCCCCACTCGGCGTATAGGGCCTTTTTCTGTATGTCTGCCCTTCCAGCCAGCTCTATCAAGGAGACGGCCGCGCCTTCCGGGGGCGCCTGGCCATGATGACGCGCAGGAGAGGCATGGGGAGGAGGTTCACAAGCAGTGAGGTCGCGCGGACGATGAAGCCGGGGAAGACTCTGGCGTGTCCCCGACTCAAGGCGCGCAGGGCGGTGCGGACGACGTGTTCTTTTGTCTGATACGCGGCGGACATTTTTGGCGTCGTTTCGCCTGGGCGTTCGGCTACGGTGCCGAATCCGGTCTTCACTGGTCCAGGGCAGAGTGCGGTGACGGAAATGCGTTCCGCGCGGAGTTCCAGACGCAGGGCTTCGCTGAAACGGGAGACGTAGGCTTTACCTGCGGCATAGACGGCGAAGTCAGGGATGGGCATTTCGCCGGCAAGGCTGCTGACGTTGAGAATGCCGGAAGGGGCGTGGGTTTTGAGATCGGGCAGGAAGAGGTGCGTGAGATGGGTGAGGGCGGTGATGTTCACGTCGAGCATCGGCGCGATGCGCGGCCAGACGCCATCTGCGAAGGCCCCGTAATCGCCCACGCCGGCGCTGTTGATGAGAACATTCACGCGCAGTCCGAGCGAGGCGAGATGACCTGGTAACTGCGTGCGCTGTTCCGCGTCGGCGAGGTCACATGGCACGGTGATGATGCGGATGGCGGGGTGGCTGCGCTGCAATTCCTCCGCCAGCGCCGTCAGTTCCGGTTCGCGTCGCGCGATGAGTACGAGGGCCTTTGCCTGCGGGGCGAGTTGTCGTGCGAATTCCGCGCCGAGTCCACTGCTGGCCCCGGTGATAACGGCGGTGCAGTCGTGGAAAGTCATGCGGGGTGTGGTGGGGGCGGGGTCCATAGAAGTCGTGCTCACTTTGCGGCGTCGGCTGCACGCCAGAGATACCATGCTGCCAGCGTGCATTGCGCCCGGCTACACGCGGGCCAGGGAAAACTGAACTGCAAAATGCACCAGATTGCCGAGCCCGTCCGCCCTGCGCTGGCTGGCATCCTGAAAACCAGCAAGGGCGGCTTGCGTCGCGCACCGGACCCCATACGATGCGCGCCTCTCAACCCATAAGTCATTCACTTTCCCATGAAACTCCGCGCCTTTCTGCTCTCCGCCGCCGGTGGAATCCCGCTCTTCTTTACCGGCTGCGCCGGCACTGGAACCGCAGTCGGAGGAGGCCACACCGTCAGTGAAATCGGGCTGACTTATCCCGGCATTGGCAGTTATATCGTGGTGGATGCGCAGGACGGACACGTCGCGCTCGCCCACGCCGCCAATCAGCGCCGGCCGGTCGCCAGCCTCACGAAGATCGCCACTGCTGTCGTCGTGCTCGACTACATGCAGAATGCAAAATTGGATGCCGGCGAACTGATGACGGTGCCGCCTCAGGTGACGCTTCTTGGCGGCACTGGCCCTGCCGTGCTCCAGCCAGGGGATCAGATTTCCATTCGCGACGGCCTCTACGCGGCGCTCATCGCTTCCGATAATTATGCAGCCGAAACACTCGGTGCGCACATCGGCGCCAAACTCATGGCTGCGGGTGGGGGTGGCAATCCCATGGTCGCTTTCCTGCGTCAGATGAACGGTCTCGCCTCCCGCGCCGGCCTGAATGACACGCGCTTCGCCAATGCTCACGGCCTCGATATGGAGGGCCAGCGCGGCACTTCCACCGCCGCTGACATGGCGCGCCTCACGCTGCACGCGCTCAATACCCCGGGCTTCTCGTTCTATTGCTCGCAACCCTCGCGCCGCATCACTATTCAGCGCCTGGGCGGTCCCGTCGGTGTGAACATCACGACCACCAACGAGCTGCTCTTCCGTGGCGGCATTGATGGTGTGAAGACCGGCACCACTACTCTCGCCGGTCAGTGCCTCATCATCACCGCGCCGCGCCCGGCTACCGTGGTGAAGAATGCTGACGGCAGCACCAGTGTCACGCCGCACCGGCTTGTCGTCGTCGTGCTGGGCGCCACCGATCGTTTCAATCAGGCATGGCAACTGTTCAATGACGGCTGGGCTGCCTATTTCCGCTGGCGTGAGGCTGGCAGTCTCTCTGCGCCCGGCACTTCGCTCGGGATGAATGCTGCTCCCGCCCAGCCTTGATATTTTCCTCCCAACCTCCACCACATCCCCACGACTATGCGTATCGGAATTCTCAACAGCGGCGGCGATTGCCCCGGCCTCAATGCAGTTATCTACGGCGTCGTCGGCGCAGCCTCGCGGCTTGGTTGGGAAGTCATCGGATTCCGTGACGGCTTCGAAGGCCTGCTCCCGCCCGGCGATTACACAGTGCTGGAGCCCGACAAAATCGCCGGCATTCTCAAACTCGGCGGCACCATCCTCGGCACCACAAACAAGGGCAGCTTCGCCGCCAAAGTCGGCGTCGGAGACATCATGCAAGTGGCCCCTGAGATCATTGAGAAGGCGAAGGCCACGCTCAAGCTTCTCGAAATCCGCGCCCTCATCGTCGTCGGCGGGGACGGGTCGCTCACTACCGGAATGCAGCTCATGAAAGCCGGCATTCCCGTCGTCGGCGTGCCGAAGACGATAGACAACGATCTCGCCGCCACTGCGATGACGTTCGGATTTGATTCCGCCGTCAGCACCGTCGTGGACGCACTGGATCGTCTGCAAACGACGGCTGACAGCCACAAGCGGGTCATGGTCGTGGAAGTCATGGGTCGTCACGCCGGCTGGATCGCTCTCTGGGGAGGGATGGCCGGCGGCGCGCACGTCGTCCTCATTCCGGAGATTCCATTCACTTTCGATCCCATCATCAAAGCAATCCAGGTCCGCGAAGCCAAAGGTCTGCACAGCACCATGGTGGTCGTGGCCGAAGGCGCGCGGCTGCCGGATGGTGAAATGGTCACCAAGGAAAAGTGTGCCGGCAGTGAGCACCGCCTTGGCGGCGTCGGCGATGCGGTTGCCGCGAAGATCGCTGAACTCAGTGGCAAGGAAACACGGTCCTGCACACTCGGTCACCTCCAGCGCGGCGGCAGTCCTACCAGTCTCGACCGGATGCTGGCGACCCGATTCGGCGTCAAAGCCGTTAAGCTCATCGAGGAAGGAAAGTTCGGTCACATGGTCAGCTATCAGTCCTACCATGTGGACAGCGTACCCATCAGCGAGGCGGTGGAAAAGCCGCGGCTCGTGGAACCCGACGGAGAGATCGTCAGCACCGCGCGGGCCGTGGGCATTTGCTTCGGCGACAAGTGATCCACCCGTTCAGCTCTCAGTGGAGTCAACGACGCGCGTAATCTCGCGGTCTTTGGTTTCCCATCGCTGAAGCGTCAGCGTCCGCTCCTTCTCTGTGGCTTTCACAAAGGCCGCGTCTGTTCGTTTCGTCAGACGCTTCTCCTCCACGCCTGAAGCATCGCAGCCAAACAAAAGGACGTGTGCCTTATAAATGCGCGGTTTCCCCAGGACCCGGACGGAGCCTGCGGGCAGCGGGGCAGGGGAGCGGCGGTCCAGAACCAGGAAACTCAGCGGCAGTGATCGCAGGTCTATGCCCATGATCTTGCCGAACTTGACCCAGCCGCCGTCAGTAAACACAATGTTCGGCGGCGGCACGAAGAAGTGGCACCAGTGGCGCTCGTTGGTCGAATTGAGCAGGCCGCAATTTCCCGAATGCACGCAAGGTGCCACCGGCTGCATCACCTCCCGAAGTTTCTCCCGCAGTGCGATCACTCTGCGGCTCGCCTCGTGAGTGCCAGGCTCCACAACGATCACGGTCTGCGCCTTCTCCGCTGCGGCCAACAATTCCGCCATGCCGGCTTCGTCCAACTCCGTCAGCACATGGCTAACCAGCAGGACATCGCAGGTGTCGGGCAGGCGTGGAGAGACGGTGATATCCGGAAAATCCTGACGCAGTGTCTCAGTGGCAAACTTCAGTGCGCGCGGTGACTTGTCGTGCAGCGCCACGTTGGTGAAGCCGGGGTATTTGGCCATGAACTCCCGCACCGCCACGGCGGTGCCGCAGCCGTAGTCGAGGATTGTCCCTCCCGGCGGCGACCATTCGCGGCGGTCCAGTTCCCCAAAAACCCATTGCCATTTCCACGCGATGCGCCGGGCAAATGTCGCATCGTAGCCGCGCAGCAGCGCCTCCGTTTTCCAATAATCCGTTTCTCCCGCCGTGCCGTTCAGGTAGGAGGTGCGCAATTCGTCGAGAGTGTCCCAGTTAAAATCCATGCCCGGCCATACACCTGTCACCAGCGACGAAAAGCACGAAAGGGGTCGAAAAGGATGCAAACCGGCGGGCTGTCGCGTAGCCATGGAGCGGGCCACGCGCATCGTGGTGATTCCTATGCCTGAACTGAACCTACGCTTTCCTGCTCCGCTCGATCCGGATTTCGTCCCCTGCGCCCTGTGGAATCGTGCCGTGATCGCCGCTGCCCGTAACCCGGTGCCGCTCGTCATTGCTGTGGAGGGCGAAGATGGTCGCATCAGCCGGCATGAGACGGTGATCAGTGCCACGCCCGATGCGGAGGCTCTGCGCTTCGCGGAGCGATTGGTGAAGATGCTGCTCTGGGCCCGTGGCGGCTGGCGCGTGGTCATCGGAGGGCCGCCGGTTGTCGCGGAGCACGTGCGGGATGTATATCAGGCGGGCGGAGCGAGGGCGTTCGATGCCGACATGATGCAGCGGGTGTATCTCCAGCCGTTCACGGTGGAAGGATGCTCGACAGAGGAAGTGCCGGCCGCACGGGAGAAGGGCGCAGTGCATGGCGGCCATTTGGACGGCTGCCGCATCGGCTTCGATCTCGGCGCGAGCGATTTCAAACTGGCGGCGGTGCGCGAAGGCGAGGTGGTCTGGTCCCACGAGATCCCGTGGGATCCGAAGAATCAGGCTGACCCGGCATATCATTATCGGCATCTGGCTGAGGGACTCAAACTGGCGGCATCGCACCTGCCGCGAGTGGCTGCCATCGGCGGGAGCAGCGCGGGAGTGATCGTGAACAACCGATTCATGGTGGCCTCGCTGCTGCGGAGTGTTCCGGCGGACAAATTCGAGGAGGCGCGCGGCATTTTTCAGCGCCTGCAGCGCGAGTGGAACATTCCGCTCGAAGTGGCGAACGATGGCGACATCACCGCTCTGGCCGGGGCGATGTCCTTGAATGAAAACGGCGTCCTTGGAGTGGCCATGGGTAGCAGTGAGGCCGCGGGCTACCTCAACATGGAAGGCCGCATGACCGGCTGGCTCACCGAACTGGCCTTTGCTCCAGTGGACATGAATCCCGCCGCCCTGCCGGATGAGTGGAGCGGTGATCGCGGCGTAGGAGCCCTCTATTTTTCCCAGCAGGCGGTGAACAAACTACTGCCCGCCTCCGGTATCGTCCTCCCAGTGAAAATGGGGCTGCCGGAGCGGCTCAAGGAAGTGCAGTCGCTCATGCTGGCTGGCGACGAACGCGCCGCCCGCATTTACCAAACCGTCGGCACGTGGCTAGGCTACACGGTGCCGCACTACGCCGACCACTACGACTTCCGTCACCTGCTCATCCTCGGACGTGTCACGACCGGCGCTGGTGGGGACATCATTCTCAGCCGCGCCAGGGAAGTGCTCGCCGCCGAGTTCCCTGATGTGGCCGGCCGCATCAACGTCCAGCTCCCCGACGAAAAGAGCCGCCGCGTGGGACAGGCCGTTGCCGCTGCGAGTTTGCCGGCTATTGCCTCAAAATCATGACGTTCTCCCAGTCCACGGCCTCGGTCTTCACGCCCGACGGCACGCCTTTGTCCGACGCGCTCGGAAAGGTGACGCATCTTGGAGTCGGCGCGCACCAGGACGACCTCGAGTTCATGGCCTTCCATGGGATTATCCAGTGCTTCCATTCCACGACGCAGCACTTCGGTGGCGTCACCTGCACGAATGGCGCGGGCAGTTCCCGAACAGGCGACTACAAGGACTTCTCAGAGGTTGAACTGATGGCTGTGCGCCGTGAAGAGCAGCGCCAGGCCGCTATTGTGGGCCGTTATGCCGCCGTGATCCAGCTCGGTCATCCCAGCAGCATCGTGAAAAGCCCGACGGACCCGCGGCTGCGCGATGACCTCTCGCAAATCCTTCACCATTGCCGTCCGCAGATCATCTACACGCACAATCCCGCAGACAAACACGACACCCACCTCGGCGTGATGGTCGCTCTCATTGAAACCCTCCGCGCCCTTCCCCCCGCACATCGCCCTGCCGCCGTCCACGGCTGCGAAGTCTGGCGCGATCTTGACTGGATGAACGACGCCGAGAAAATCGCCCACGACATCTCCGGTCACGAAAGCCTCGCCGGGGCGCTCAATGGCATTTTCGATTCCCAAATCGCCGGCGGCAAACGCTACGACCTCGCCGTCATGGGCCGCCGCCGGGCGAATGCGACGTTCTTCGATTCCCACGCCACCGATGCCGCCACCGCGCTCTCTTTCGCCATGGACCTCACGCCGCTGGTGAATGACGGCACGCTCGACATTCTAGACTGGACGCTGGCGCACATCGAACGCTTCGCCGCCGACGTAAGGGCGCGGCTCGGCAAACGCCTCGGACGCTAAGCCCATGAACACCGTCTCCCTCAGCGCCATCGAAGATGCATGGCATGAAATCTACGATACCACGGAAGAGCGCGCCGGTGAGTTGATGGATGCTTTTGCCAAAGAGCAGCCGGAACTGGCTATCTATCTCAGCGAGGCCGAGAGCGAGATCAGCAAGCTCGATGACCGCGGCTTTCTCATGCTCTACGGCGTGTGGGCATGGTATGCCTTCAAGTTGAATGGCCGCGATACCACGATGGTCACGGCGACGCAGATCGAAGCCGCATCAAACCGGAATCACACCGACATGCAGCGCATGGAGCAGGCGAAGCAAAGCCTGGTAATGGATGCGTCCTCGGACTTCAGGAAAGAGTTTCACCAGTTGCCGATGCTGGGTGCGATCATCAACGACGTGATGGAGGGCAAAATGGAAGGCGAGAATTTCAATGACGACATCACCGGCATGATCGTCCTCTGCGCCAAGACGGTCATAGACTGTCTGGACGCCTGATCTCCACGCTTACGCCTTCCTCCACCCGGTCGAACAAGTCTATGACGTCCGCGTTGCTCAGGCGCACGCAGCCCTGACTGGCAGGGGTGCCGATGAGGTGCTCCTGGTTCGTCCCGTGGATATAAATGTAGCGGTCGCGGGTGTTGGCATTGTGTTCCTCAAGGCCATCGAGCCACAGAATGCGCGTCAGGACATAATCCTCATCCACCGGTCCGCCGTCCCACAGGCCGACCGCCTCACGGCTTTTGAAAATGGTGCCCGGCTCCGCTCCGTGCCCGAGCTTCTGACCGATGCGGAACTGACCGAGCGGCGTGTGATGACTCTCCGGCACGCTGCTGTGGCCAAACTTTGAAGTGGAGCAGGCATATTCCTTCACCAGCGCGCCGTCATCATTGAAGAGGCGCAGCTTTTGATCCGGGACGGAGACTTCTATTTTCATGGCTGGTGACGTGGCTCCACGCCGAGGAGATGGCGAACGAAGAAGTCCATGCGGCGGCGTGCGCCGTAGAGGCCTTCTCCGATGCCGTGGTTGGCTCCGGGGAAGACGATCAGCTCGAAATCCTTGTCGGCTTTGATGAGGGCATTCACGACTTGCATGGTGCTGGCGGGGTCAACGTTGGAGTCCACTTCGCCGACGGTGAGGAGGAGTTTGCCGGTGAGGCGATGCGCGTGGGTGACGTTGCTCTGCTCGTCGTAATGTGGCCCGATGGGCCAGCCCATCCACTGCTCGTTCCACCAGATTTTATCCATGCGGTTGTCATGGCAGCCGCAGTCGGAAACGCAGACCTTATAGAAATCGCCGTGCATCAGCATGCCTCGCAGGGAACTTTGCCCGCCGGCGCTGCCGCCGTAGATACCGACGCGGGTCAGGTCCATCGCCGGTTCCTTTTCCGCGGCGGCCTTCATCCACGCGATGCGGTCAGGGAATCCGGAGTCGCCGAGGTTTTTCCAGCACACGTCATGGAATGCCTTGCTGCGCCAGTTGGTGCCCATGCCGTCTATCTGCACGACGATGAAACCCAGTTCCGTCATGCCGTGCTGGCGCTGCTGGAGGCCGAAGGCCTTGGGAACGAACTGATCGTGCGGGCCGGCGTAGATTTCCTCGATGACCGGATATTTCTTTGCCGCGTCGAAGTTCGAGGGACGG
>JANOZA010000155.1:0-3791 GCA_031429155.1 Verrucomicrobiota bacterium
CCGCAGCCGCCACCGCCGACTCCGCCGCCGCCGAAGGTGCCTTCGCGGCTGAAGTAGGCGTGCTCGGTCATGGCTTTGTGCAGCGGGTCGCTGGTGTCGGCCATGACGCCTTTGGCGAAGCGGCCGCGTTCGAACTGTTTCACGCGGCAGAGTTTCTCTGAGCAACTGCAGAGGGCTAGTGCGGGGATGAGGAGGAGGAGTTTCATGGAATGGAGAATGAAGATAGGGAGGCAGGAGGGTCAGGCGGCTTTGACTTCCCAGCGTGGGAACTTAGGGGAGGTGAAGATGCCGGTGTCGGTCTGAATAATGGCGTCCACGTGCGGGGCGCGGGCGGCGAAGGTGAGTCCATCGTGCGCGCCGAGGATGCAGAGGGCGGTGCTGTAAACGCCGGCTTCCATGCAGCTCCTGGCAACGACATTGACGCCGCGGACTCCGTTAGCGACGGGCCAGCCGGTGCGGGGGTCGAGGATGTGCCCGTAGCGCCGGCCCGCGTGGAGGAAGCACCGGGTGTAGTCGCCGCTGGCAGAGACGGCGCGCCCGGAGAGGGCGATGCCGCTGCGGCACGCGCCGGGCTGGAGCGCGTCCTCGATGCCGACGTGCCAGAAGGGGTGGATGCCATTTCCGCCGAGCGCGTAGATGTCCCGGCCGAGATCAATGAGCGCATCCTTGAGGCCGCGTTCCGCTGCGAGACGTGCTAGACGGTCCACGGCGAACTCTTTACCGAAGCCGCCGAAGTCGAGCCCCATACCTGCCTGCGGGAGAAAGACGGAGCCGGGCCGGCGCTGGATTTTGCTCCAACCTGTCAGGGCGAGGGCCGACTTTATAGCACTGGCGGAGGGCAGGGAAGTGTGGGCTTGCTTCCAGTCCCAGACACGGAGCAGCGGGAGCATGGAGGCGTCGAGGATGCCGTCGGTGAGGTTATGGAGGCCTTCGGCGAGGTCGAGCATGCGCTCCATTTCGGCGTCCGTCTCTATCCATTCGCGTCCTGCGGCGGCGTTGATGCGGGAGACGAGCGACGCCTCGCGGAAGCGGGAGAATTTCTCCTCAAACGCGCCGAGCCAGCCGAGCGCGTCGGCGGCGAAAGTGAGCGCGATGCGGTCGTCGTCGTGGCGGAATTGCAGACTGCACGAGGTGCCGAGCGCACGGAATTCCACGCGGCGCACGCCGTGCGCATCTGGCGGGAGTTCATGGCGGACGGGAGCGCTCATGGGTCTCAGAAGCGTGCGCTGAGGCCGAAGGTCCACATGTCGGCGTCTATGTAGGCCGCCGCAGGTGAATGCTCGGACGCGTTGCCGAGGCCGGACATTTCGTAGCGCTCGTAGGCGGCGGTGGCGCTGAAGGTGTCGTTGATCTTCCAGAACACTTTGACCCCGCCGCTGACGGCCTCGAAGTTAGAGAGCCGGTAGTCAGCCGAGTAATATGGCGAGTCGCCAGTCGGCACATCCGGGGGTGCCGAGGACATGCCGTCTGCGGAGGTGACAAAGAAATCCGCGGCGCTCTGCCGGTAGTAGCGGATGAACGGCGCGACTTCCAGGTGGCTGCCGATTTCCTGCCGCCACTCCAGGCCGAAGGTGTTGCTGGTAAGTCCGAAATCATCGTGCGAGCCGCGCCAGGTGGCGTCCAGTGCGCCGTGCATCTTGTCGAAGTAATGCCGGGCGTTGAGCTGGAGAACCTGACGGAAGCGATTCTCCGGGCGGTTCTCCGGGTAGAGATTGTCCACGTAGAAGATGTCCGTGCCCCCCTCGCCGTCGGGCACTTCAAAGCTGCTCGTGTAGCTCACGCTCTTGTAGGGGTCGTTGAGATAACCATTGCTGGTGCCGAGGGTGAGGCTGGCGGAAACGAGCGTGTTCTTGTCGAGGATCTGGCTGATGCCGGTGAAGAAGTCGTAGCTGTCCTTTGCGAACCAACCCCGCTGCGGCACCAGCACGGAATCGCTGAGGCGATTGAAGCCGAAGGTCAGCACGGTGTTTTCATCGTTGAGTTGCCACTCGTCCTTCAGCGCCAGTCCGTGGGAAAGGTAGTCGTTCTCGCTGCTGCGGGAGATTTCCAGTTCGACGGTATGGTCGCCGAATTTGCGGCTGATGGCACCGAGCAGACCGGTGCGCACGTCGTCCAGTTCCGCGAGAAACGGCTGGATGCTGCCCGGCAGGGCTCCCGTGGGTGACGCGCCGCTGATGGAGTCCTTCAGCCACTGGAAACGGAACGAGGTTTCGTCATCAAGATCAATGCGCCCGCGGATATAGTGCGACTCGATCTGGATGCGGTCCGGTCCTTCATCATAGAACTGATAGCCGTAGTCATACTGTTGCGGCCTCAAATCCGCCTGAGCGGCGGCGGGACAAAGCAGCGGGAGGAGAACCAGGGGTCGGCGGGAATGCATGGAGTTCGGAGGATACGGAATAATTCCGACAACCCTACACAGCCGAATCCCGTTTCTCCATTAAGAAAACGGTCACAAAGGTGCCCGTCGAGTAACAACCCGACAAGATTTCGCCCCACCGGCGGAGCGTTCACTTCTTGTCCCCGATGACGGCGAGGATTACATCCGCGTAGAGCCGGTGGCCGAAATCGTTCGGGTGATTGAGCCCGTTGCCGCTGAGAGATAGATAGGATTTTTTCTCTGCGACGGCGGTCCACACGACCGTAACATCGGCAAGAGCGACGCCGGGACCGGTCAGTTTTTCCAAAGCGATAGCGTAAGCCGGATAGAGTTCGGGAGCGGAATGGATCCACTCAGCGTTCGCGGTCATGGGGGAAACGAGCAGCACCGCGCAGTCCGGGCGTGCGGCCTGGATTTGCGCGACGGACTTTTGAATGATGCCCGCGAAGGCTTCCGGCGTGCGGTGACCGGAGGCGTCGTTCATGCCAAAGGCGAGGATGACGAGATCTGGCGACTCGGCGATGACGGCAGGAACTTGCAGAAGGCCCCATGCCGAATCCATGCCGCCGACGGAGAGGTTTTTGGCGGTGATTTCCCCGCCGAATCTCGCCTCAATACCACGGGCGACGAGGTCGGGATACCCCGGCTGCCGGGGCGGCGCGTTAGCGATAGCCGAGGCGTCGGCTCCGGTGGAAATGCTGTCGCCCAGAGTGACGAGTTTGAGCGGCGCGGCGGCCTGGAGTTTAGCGCGGAGTTTGGAAAGCTGAGCGTCCGGGGCAGGGGAGGGACGCGGGCCTTTCCACTCGTCCTTTGTGGGGTAGGCGGCGGCGCATTGGAGGTCGTGGAAGAACCTGCCGGCACCGTAAAGCATCCACGATTTGCCGTCGCGGGAGCTTTTGTAACTGTGCGGTGCATTGGGCGCGGGATGGAGGTCCGCCGGTTTCTTGAAAGGAATACGGGTGCCGGCTTTGAGCGTGATTTCGCGTGAACCGGGTTTCCATTCATAGTCTTTCCCCGCCTCGTAAGTCGACTCCAGCGTGGCACTGCGGATGACCGGCGGCTGCTCCGGGGTGAAAAGCAGCAGCGCCTTCGCCGCAGCCTCGCCGTCCGCCTGCACAAAGAACAGCGGATCGCCCTTCACCTGCGGCACGGCCCAAAAGGGAGGCGCATCAGCGGCGGTGAGTTTGGTGAGCAGCAGCAGTGGCAGGATGAGGAATCGGCGGATCATAAGTGCTCACCAAACGCGGGGGACGGCGGGTTCCTTGCTGAGAACTGCCGGAGGATCCAAAGCCGCGCGGCACCCGTCGCCGGGGAAGTGAAACAATTTGCGCCCCGGGTCCGTTGGCGGCAGGGACATGACTATGCACTGCTCTCTGTTCGCCATTTTACTCATCACTACTCTTGCCGCCGC
>JANOZA010000156.1:0-21906 GCA_031429155.1 Verrucomicrobiota bacterium
GGGCACGACCCCGGATGAGCTGGGCACGACCCCGGACGAGCCGGGCACGACCCCGGATGATCCGGGCACGACCCCGGATGAGCGGGGCACGACCCCGGATGATCCGGGCACGAACCCGGATGAGCGGGGCACGAACCCGGATGGTCCGGGCACGAACCCGGATGGTCCGGGCACGAACCCGGATGATCCGGGCACGAACCCGGATGATCCGGGCACGACCCCAGATGGTCCGGGCACGACCCCGGATGATCCGGGCACGGCCCCGGACGATCCGGGCACGGCCCCGGACGATCCGGGCACGAACCCGGATGAGCCGGGCGTACACCCGGAGGAGCGGGGCACACACCCGGACGGTCCGGGCGTATACCCGAACGATCCGGGTTCGCGCGCGCAGAGCGAGAACATACCTCTTGCGAGCCTGGACTCCGAACGACACCATTTACCCGATCCCCAAGGCGTTCTGGATGGCCAAAATTACACACCGTTATCCGCTTAATATTGCTGGACGCTTTTATGTCGATCAGCAGTGCACCGATTGTGATTTGTGCCGTGAGACTGCACCCTTGAACATTCGGAGAGATGACCGCTACGGGCAGTCTTACGTCTATAAGCAGCCTGAGAGCGAGGAGGAGGTTCGCGCGTGTATGGAGGGTGTTGAGGGATGTCCCACGGATGCGGTCGGGGCTGACGGTGACGGATATGACTGGAGCACCACTCCCATTATTGACTGGAGGACGATCTCAGGCCTGCA
The DNA here is from genome assembly GCA_031429155.1 of Verrucomicrobiota bacterium. Classification (GTDB taxonomy): domain Bacteria; phylum Verrucomicrobiota; class Verrucomicrobiia; order Verrucomicrobiales; family V1-33; genus V1-33. The sequence goes on from JANOZA010000156.1 coordinate 752, forward strand.
CGCGCAAGAACCTATCGAATTTGACATCAAGGCACCAGTTATTCCCTACTCCGAGACTGTTGCAGAGCAGGAGCGTGAGCGCGCGGCTTATCTGGCAAGTAAGCAGGCTACCCAATCCTGCTGGCAGAGAATTCGGGCCGCATTCACCACCAAAGGCTAACGATGAGCGATTCACAATCCTGGTCCGGGAGTTTCCATGGGCATCGGTATCCGAATGCTCACTCCTTCAGCAGGTCCGGGCGGTTTTCGACGGTGCGGCGAAGGCCTTCTTTTTGCTTCCAGGCGGCAATTTTCGCGTGATGGCCGCTGAGGAGGACGTCGGGGACTTTCATGTCGCGAAACTCCACGGGGCGGGTGTAGCACGGGGCCTCGATGAGGCCCTCGCTGAAGGAGTCTTCGGCGGCGGAGCGTTCGTCGCCCAGCGCGCCGGGCAGGAGGCGGACGACGGCGTCCACGAAGATGTTCGCAGCGATGGCGCCGTTGGTGAGGATGTAATCGCCAATGGAGATTTCGTCGTCCACGAGCGCCTCGACGACGCGGTGGTCTATGCCTTCGTAGTGACCGCAGAGGATGATGAGATGCGGGCATTCCGTGAATGAAGCCACGATCGCCTGATCCATGCGGCGGCCCTGCGGGGTCATGAGGACGACGCGGGAATTCTCCGTGCGCAGCGCTTCGACGGCGGCGAAGAGCGGCGGGCACGTCATGACCATGCCCTGACCGCCGCCAAACGGGGTGTCGTCCACCCGGCGGTGCTTGTCGGTGCTCCACTGGCGGAGGTCGTGGACGGCTAGCTGGAGCAGACCTTTCTCCTGCGCGCGGCCCATGATGCTGGTGCCGAGCGGGGCGATGCACATCTCCGGGAAAATGGTGAGGATGTCTATCTTCATGCCTGGCCGCGGGATTGAGTGAGGCGCTGTTCGGTGTCGCGCACGAGGGCGAGATAGCCCGATTCCTGTTCGCGGTCGCGTTCGGCGTCGGCGTAGCGGCGTCCGTAGTGGTAATGAATCATGGGCGTGAATTCCGGTCCGGCCAGTCCCCGGCGCTGCGCCGCCGTGAGAAATTCGCGCGGCGTGGTGCCTCCCGGTCGCGGGCATCCGGCGGCTTGGAACACGCGCAGGAACTCCGCGAAATACGCCGGCTGCTTCTCGTCGGCGGCAAAGGGGTCATCGGCGTCCGCGGGCTTCTTCTTCCGCAGCCAGCGCAGCGCGAGGACGGCCACTGCCGCCAGCGCCAGCCACATCACGGCCCGCTTCGTGAGTTCCAGCGGCTGCATGACCAGCACCTTCGCCACCATGTCATCCCACCACTTGGTCAGCGAGAATTCCTCCGGCTTTTTTGTGTCAGGCTCTTCCTTCTTATTCTGCTGCTGCTCATCGTAGGCTTTTTCATCGAAGGAGTTCTTCTCCTTCTCCTCTGGTGCCGTGAGATGGCCGATGTTGGCGGCGGGAGTGAAGTCACAGATGGTCCAGCCGTAGTCCTCTAAGAACACTTCCGTCCACGCATGAGCTGTTTCATCGGTGAACGTGAAGAGGCCCTTCTCTTCATCGAAGTCACGGCCGGCGTAGCCGTAGGCGATGCGCGTGGGGACTTCATAAAAGCGCAGCATGAGCGCGCCGGCGGAGGCATAGAAGTCGCAGTAACCTTTTCGTTCGCCCGCGAGAAAATTGTCGAGCGCCGGGAGGCTCGGATGGCCTTTCATCACGGGGCTGTAGCTGACGTTTTCCTTCATCCACTGCCGGATGGCGGCGATCTGTGCAGTCAGGGTGGTGTTGCTAGCAGGACGGAGGGAGGCTTCGCTGAAAATGAGCTGCTGGATGACTGGATTGTTGCCCGTGAGGAGTTGCGCGGGGTTGTCGCTGTTGCCGGCGCGGAGTTTGTCGTGGTCCGGCAGCAGGTCCCAGATGAGAGGCGCGGAGACGGCAGCGTAGCGGATGTTGCCCGCAGCCTGCATCTGAACGAGGTCGCCAGGCAGAGCATAGACAGTCGGCAGGTTGTAGGCGGTGATGCCTTGCAAGGCGGGCAGCGATGATCCGTCGGCGTCGTTGAGGAAAATAGTGTGCGGCACCAGCGCGGCGCGCGGCTTTTTCTCCACGGTGATCAAGCCATCCTCCGTGCCGTCTGACTTGTCAGTGAGCCACTGGCCGCCGCGTCTGGAGGATTCCCATGCGCCGTCCTTCCATGCGTCAAAGGTGTGGCTGCGCACATAGACTGGTGCGGCGGCCATGCGGCCTGCCTGAGCGCGGTCGTGCGGGCGGAGAAAAAGCTGCACGGCACCGGTGGACTGGAGGTTCGACTTCGGCGGAAGCTCGTGCCGTCCGGTGAGCGCGGAACTGTCCATGCCCGAGCGGTTCGCCTCGCCGTTGTTGGAGGGAGGTTGTTGCGGCGGATGCGGCGCGGGCTTTTCCGGCGTGTCCACTTTCGCCCGCCAGCGCGGCGAGATGGCGCAGAGCTTCTCCGCCGCGGTGGGCAGCACGCCTGTGAAGAGCGCGGCGATCATGCCGAGCACGGCGCACACGACCAGCACGCGCCGCAGCACGATGCCGGCGGGAGCGGCGAGTTTCGCACGTGCGGGCTTGAGCCGGGTGACGCGGGCGAGGTCCCATGCGGGCAATGCGGCGACGAGCACGAGAATGGCCAGCGGCGCGGTGATCCACACGCTCACCGCCGGCTCAGCGCCGCGCAGGAGCACGAACACGAGTCCCATCGCCGCATAAAACGCGACGGTGAAGACGACGGTGCGCATCCGCATGTTTTGCTGCGCGGGATCTTTCCCCAGCGCCATCTCCCAGAAGCACTGCGTGGCGGCGAGCAGGTGAGGCAGCGTGATGAAGCACAGGACCGTCGGCAGCACCGCGGCCTTATAGTAAAGCGGCCCCGCCACGGCGATGACCCCGGCGGCCAGAGCCCTGACGATTTCGCCCCACGGCCCCCCGATTTTCCAAACCGCAGCGTAGAAGAGCATTCCGCACGTCACCGCCGCGGCGAGAAAGGCATTGCCGGAAATCATCCATGCCAGCCCCGCCTCGATGGCGAGGAAGAAGCAGTAGATGACGAGGGCGAGGCGCATGGGGGAAATGAAGAACGACTAGGCGGCGCGGAAGACGCCGGGGCGTTTGATGCGGAGATCGGAGACGCTGAGGCAGGTGATGGAGAAAGGGAAGTCCGGGAGGAGCGGCTCCCAGTCTTTGACGGAGACATCGCTGAGAATGAAGACGCGGGTGTGGCGCTCCACGGTGGTGAGCGCGCGCAGCATGTTGGTGACATCGCGTTCGCCATTCCGCCGCGCGGCGGCGAGGAGATAGAGCGCGTCCTCGACCTGCTGCGGTGTGGTGACGGGAATGATGCGCCAGTCTTCAAAGGAAGCGACAAGGTCGAGAGGGATGCTTTGATCGCGGCAGTGCAGGAGGAGACCGCAGAGCAGTTCCATGGCGCTTTCAAAGGCATCACCGCGCTCACCGGTTTGCTTTCCTGGAAAAATGCTGTGGAAGACGACGAAGTATTTTTCCGGCAGCGGGCGGTCGAACTGCCGCACCATGAGTCCGCCGCTGCGCGCGGTGCTCGCCCAGTGGATGAGCTTGAGTCGGTCGCCCGGCTGGAAAACGCGGACGCCGTGGAAGTCGCCCATCCAGTCGCGGTGCGTGCTCTCGGCTTCGTCGGTGTCTATCATGGCGAAGTCAGCCGGCTCTTCGAGTGCGCGCGGCGTGACGGGCCGCGGATAGACCGTGACTTCCACCGCATCGCGCAATTCCTGACGGCTGCGCCAGAGGCCGAGGGGAAAGGTGGAACTGATCATGCTGCGCAGGCGGTGCGAGACCCCGCGTCGGAGCAGGCGCGTGGTGATGCTGCGCGAAACCATGCCCCCGCCGCTGCGCACCCAGCGGGCGGTGAGGCCGCGTTCCGAGGGACCGGACACGGCGTCGTCCAGTTCCACGGCGACGCTGTCGAGCCGCGGCTTGTCATTCACGAGGCCGAGCTCCATGGGAAATAACTGGCCCGCGAAACACGTCGCCGGCAGCCGGCGCTCGACGCGGAGTCCGCGAAGATTCCGCCGTGCCAGCGGCCACGTCAGGGGCAGGAGCAGCATTCCCAGAAGGCCGATGCGCACCGCATTAGGCTCGGGCAAAAGCGCGCCCGTCACCGTGACCGCGAGCGAAAGCAGCAACAGCCCCGCCCCGCGTCCCGTGAGTCGCGTCCCGTGGTGTGGTTTTTGGTTGTTGCCGGCCATGCGGCAGGGAGTCAGGCACAAGCCGCCGCGCGTCACAACCTATTAGGCACCACCTTTTGCATTTCGCCGCACCGCCTCTACGATCGCCGCCCCCATGCTCCCCTGGATACATCCTTCACGTCCTCCCATTTATCTCGCCCCCATGGCGGGCGTGTCGGATTTTGTCTTTCGCCGGCTGTGCAAGGAACTCGGCGCGGACGTGATGGTCACGGAATTCGTCTCGTCCGAGGGAATCCTCAAACGGGACGACCGGACGCGGAAGTACACGGAGTTCGATGACGCCCAGCGGCCGGTGGGCGTGCAGTTGTTTGGATCGGACCCCGAGCACATGTCGGAGGCGGCGAAGAAGGTCATTGACTGGAAGCAGCCGGACTTCATTGACCTCAACTTCGGCTGCCCGGTGAACAAGGTAGTCTCCAAGAACGGCGGCTCGTCGCTGCTGCGCGACTGCCCGGCCCTGACTGCGGTGGCGTCCGCGGTGGCGAAGGCCGTGCCCATCCCGGTGACGGCGAAGATCCGCATCGGCTGGGACGCGCAGACGATCAATGCGCCGCGGGTCGTCCAGCTTTTGGAAGACAGCGGCATCGCGGCGGTGACGATTCATGGGCGCACGCGGGCTCAGGGATACAGCGGGCTCGCCGACTGGGATGTCATCGGCGAGTGCGCCGCGGCGTCGGGCATTCCGGTCATCGGAAATGGCGACATCATGAATGGCCGCGACGTCGAGATGCGGCTGCGGACCACGCAGGTGAACGGGCTCATGATCGGGCGGGCGGCGATGAGTTATCCGTGGGTCTTCCGCGAGGCAAAGCACTACCTCGCGACCGGGGAGCAGCCCGCGCCGGTGCCGGCGGACGAGCGCTGGGCGTTTATTCTGCGTCACTGCCGGCTCGCGACCGAGCACGGGCGCTACGGCGAGGAGAAGTTCACCGTGCAGGCGATGCGCAGCCGCCTCATGGCCTACAGCAAGGGCCTGCCCGCCGGTCGCCGGCTACGCGAGCGGTTTTGCAAACTCCTGAGCATCATGGAGCTCGAAGACCTCGCTGCGGAATACCTGAGCCATCCGCGCTGGACGGAAATGCCCGAGCATCCGGAAGTGGGGGCGGCGGCGTAACTTTCCCGTAGCGCCCGTCCTTGCGTGAAAAGAACCGGATGCAGCACGGCATTCCTGGATTAGCCATCATCAGACCATGAAGAAAAAACCATTACTCATCGCCCTCGGCTGGACCACCTGTACTGCGCTGGCCTTCTGGGCGGGCATGCACTGGAGCGGGGACGACGATTCCACCCGCAGTCGCAAAGGCGGGTCTGCGGGAATTCTCGGAGCGGCAACCTCCAGAGCAACGGATGGAAAGTCAGGCATCGCCGGGAGCGGAGAATCGGGAGCGGCGTCCGCCTCCTCAGGACCATTCAGTTTTTCCAAAGCAGTCAAGGATCTCACCGTGGAGGAAACCGCGGCCCGCATGAAGGAGATTTTGGCCATGGAAGACCCGCAGGCGAAGATGGAGGCCTACCTTGAGTTTATGAAGAGCCTCAGCGGCGACGCGCAGATCGCCTCGGCGATGGAGGCGCTCACGGAAAACTACAGTAACCGGGAACGGGGCCGCGAGTTTTCCATGCTGATGACACGCTGGGCAAAAGAGTCGCCTGAGGCCGCGCTCGCATGGACCCAGACACATGACGACTGGCGCAAGCAGTGGGGCACTCAAACCGCGCTCGCAGTTTGGGCGCAGGCCGATCCCGCCAAGGCCGCCGCATGGGCGGTGGCCCATCCTCCGAAGAACAAGGACGAGGGGAACTTTCACATGGTCGGGGTTGTATCCGGCATCGCCAAATCCAACCCCGAACTGGCCTCACACCTTGCAGAGAACATGGACCGCAGTGAAGCCCGGGGGCAGGCCATGGACAAGGTGCTCGACTCCTGGTTCAAGTTTCGCGGCGACGAGGCCGCCAAGACGATGGTCATGGGCCTGGAGGAAGGGCCTTACAAGAACGGCATTCTCAACCGCCTCGCTGAACGTCTCGCCGACAAGGATCCGAAGGCGGCAGCCGCATGGGCCACCACCCTGCCTGCCGGCGAAGCCAAGCCCCGCATCGTCACCGAAGTCATTGACGAATGGGCCGAGAAGAATGCCAATGATGCCGGTGCCTGGCTCAATTCCCTGCCGCACGACGCCACCATGGATGAACCCCGCGAGCGTTTCGCATGGAAGGTGCAGGAGGAAAATCCTGAAGCAGCCCTCGCATGGGCCGGGACTATCACTGACGAGAAACGGCGGGACGAAGCCTCCTACCGCCTCGTCCGCGGCTGGATGGAGCGCGAGCCCGATGTGGCCCGGGCCTGGGTGAATACCAGCCAACTCCCCGCGGATATGAAGGAAAGGCTGATCAGCCGCACCAAGCGTGGGTAGGATTGCGCGATAGGGTGCCAGCGGTGGCGCTACTCGCGGCTCTTAATTTCCACGAGGAGTTGGGCGTTGTTATTGAAACGCTCCATGAAGTGGATGAGCCGCTCCACGGCCTCGACAGGTTTGTGGCCGGCGAGTCCGCGGCGGATGACGTGGACTTTCTCCATCTGGTGCGGCGGGAGGAGCAGTTCCTCACGGCGGGTGCCGCTCTTAAAGATGTCCACGGCAGGGTAGATGTATTGCTGGGCGATCTTGCGGTCGAGGACCAGTTCCATATTTCCAGTGCCTTTGAATTCCTGGAAAATCAAATCGTCGGCGCGGCTGTTGGTCTCAATGAGCGCGGTGCCCACAATAGTGAGGCTGCCGGCTTCGCGCGTGTTGCGGGCGCTGGCGAACATGCGACGCGCGCCTTCCAGCGCACGGGCGTCCACACCGCCGGAAAGGCTGCCTTTGCCGCCACCGTGGCCGCGAATGGCGTTGTTGAAGGCGCGGGCCAGTCGGGTGATGGAATCAAGCAGCATGAAGACATGCTCGCCGGCCTCGACGAGGCGGCGGGCGCGTTCCATGGCCAGAGCGGCGATGCGAATGTGCTCGCGCGGATCGCGGTCATTGTTGCTGGCCATGACTTCGGCACCGGGAATGGCGCGGGTGATTTCCGTGACTTCCTCCGGCCGTTCGTCCACGAGGAGGACGATCAGTTTGATGTCAGGATAGTTGTGCCGCACGGCCTCCGCGATGTGCTGGAGGATGGTCGTTTTTCCGGCACGTGGCGGTGCGACAATGAGCCCGCGCTGACCGCGACCGATCGGCGCGATGAAGTCAATGAGTCGCGTGGTGTAGCGGCGCGCATCGGTTTCGAGAACGTAGCGTTTTGTTGGATTGATGGCTGTCAGTTCTTCAAAGAGGGGCAGCAGGCGGTAGGAATCCGCGGCGCGGCCGTTCACCGTCTTGATCTCGATGACCTGCGGCCCGCGACCGCCGCGGCGCATCACGGCTTCGATCCAGAGTCCGTCGCGAAGGCCGAGATTGCGCACCATTTCAGGGGTGACGAACGGATCGGTCGGCAGCGGAGCGTAGTTGCGCTCGCGGGGGCGGAGAAAGCCGAAGCCTTTGCCTGGTGTTAGTTCCAGAAGTCCGGCGCAGTCTTCTGGAGGCCCGAGCGGGAGTTCCGGGCGCATCGGGCGCTCAAAGTTGTCATCGGGTCCGTTGTCCCGCTCTCTCTCTCGCTCACGTTCGCGTTCGCGCGGAGGAGCGTGGCCATTCTCACTTGGGGGACGTCCGCCGCCGCCGTCCGGAGGGCGTCCTCCCTGCTTCTCCATGTAACGCTGACGCTTCATTTCCTTGAACTTTTCCTTACGCGCCTTCCAGCGCTCCCACTTTGTCAGGCGACGCGGCTGGCCGTCGGGGCCTGGCTGCTGCGGCTGTCCTGGATCGCGGGACTGTTGCGCACCCTGCTCACGGGGTTGCTGCGGCTGCGATGGCTGACGCGGCTCGCGCTGTTGCGGCGGCCTCTGCTGAGGGCCGCGAGCGTTGCGGTGGTCCCGCTGCGGGGGGCGGGCCTGATCTTCAGATGCAATCTGCACTGCGGGTGCTTCGGCCACGGGCTCCGGTGGGGCGGGCGCTTTTTCCACGGCAGCGGGTTCAGGCGCGGCAGCAGCTTTTTTCCTCGGCGCGGCCTTCTTCTTCGGGGCGGGCGCTTCGGCCACGGGTTCAGGGGCTGGTGCGGCGACCGGGGCCACTTTCTTCTTCGCCACCTTCTTTGGCGGAGGTGCAGCCGCGACTTCCTCGGCTTTCGCTTTGGGTTTGGGTTTGGCTGCGGCCTTTTTGGCGGGCGCTTTTTTCACCGCCACTTTTTTGGTGACGGCTTTTTTAGCCGATCGGAGGATGGCGGCTGGTAAATCTTGTTCTTGTTCGGTCATGGCAATTGATGGGCCAGGGGTGTGGGTAATTTGGTCAGGCTTCGAGTTGGTCCACGATGTCGTCCGCGATTTCAAAATTCGCGTGGATGTCCTGGGTGTCGTCGAGGTCGTCGAGGAGGTGATATTGTTTGAGCACCGCCCGGGCGGTAGTCAGGTCGGTGAGAGAAATGGTGGTGCCGGGGACATAGACGAGCTTGCAGGAGGCGGCGGAAAACCCACGCTCCTTCATGCCGCCGGCCACGGCGTAGAGTTGGTCCGGTGCGGTATAGACGGTGTGTTCGTCCTCATCGCTCGTCACGTCATCTGCGCCGGATTCCAGGGCTGCTTCCAGGACGGCGTCTTCGCTTCCGGCGGCGGCGGGGAATTTGATTTCGCCTTTCCGCTGGAACTGATGCATCACGCTGCCGGCGCTGCCCATGCCGCCGCCGCCTTTGTTGAAAGCGGTGCGCACGTCGGCGGATGAGCGGTTCTTATTATCCGTGACGCACTCGACGAGCATCGCCACGCCGCCGGGCGCGTAGCCTTCGTAGGTGATTTCCTCCATGATGGCGCCTTCCAGTTCGCCGAGGCCCTTTTTGATGGCGCGGTCCACGTTGTCCCCGGGCATGTTGGAGGCCTTCGCGGCGCCGATGGCGGAGCGGAGGCGGGGATTCAAATCGGGATCACGACCGCCGTTTTTGGCGGCGATGGTGAGTTCGCGTGCGATCTTGGAAAAGACTTTGCCTTTCTTCGCATCAACAACGGCTTTGATGTGCTTAACCTTGGACCATTTATTATGACCGGCCATGCGGGAATGGAGAGACGGATTTTGTTCGGGAAAGGATGGGGAGGGGGATCAAGCCGTTCCGCGGGCTGCGGGGAAAGCCAGCTTCTCCCCGGTCCGGTGTGCGACCGGTGTGTGTCCTGGGAGGTGGATGGCTTTAAGGAAATACAGCATGGCTGTAGTGCGGCCCGGGGAGGAACGGATTTCCGGCGTCTCAGAGGAATGACAGACCTTCAGCAAACCAGCTTAAGAGCACCCGGGCGGAACCTTGAACAGACCACCCGCAGAGGGAAACTGGGGTGAAACTGCCGCCCCGTGCCCTGTTTGGCAACTTGTTTTTCAGTGGATTTTCCGGTGCCGGTTCTGCCGTGGTCCGTCCCGGAGTTTAGCCTTTCGGCATTCACGCGGGCCGCGGGCATCGCGCGCTTTTCCTGCATCGATTCGGAAAGGCGGAAGTCCCACATCATCCTCACCACGCCGTAAATCCCGCCACGGTGGCGGCGTCGAGTTTCTTCACCACCGCGAGCACTAGCTGCACAGCGCTGAGGTAGTCGTTGAGATCAATGATGCTGTTGTGGCTGTGAATGTAGCGGGCGGGGACGCCGAGGACGACGCAGGGGATGCCGGTGCCGGTTAGTTGAAAGCTTCTGGCGTCGGTGCCGCCGGATTTGCGCACCGCGGTCTGGTGGGTGATGCCTTCGGCCTTTGCCGTGTCGGTGACGAAGTCCACCAGCTTGCGATTCATGATAGCTGTGGGGTCGAGGACGCGGATTTGCACGCCGCCGCGGAGGCGGCCCTGGGATTCCGTGAGGTCCATGCCCTGGGTGTCGTCGGCGGGCGTGCCCTCCATGACGAGCGCGACGTCAGGCCGTGTCAGGGCGCCGAGCGTTTGCGCACCGCGGCAGCCGACTTCCTCCTGCGCGGAGCCGGCGGCGATGAGCGTGCAGGGCAGGGGAGTGCTGCGCAGAATCTGCATGGACTGAATGGCGGCGCCGGTGCCGCAGCGGTTATCGAAAGCCTTGCTCACGAACATGTCAGGGTTCGCCATCGCGGTGAACTCACTGAACGGTGCCACGGGGTCGCCGGGACTCACGCCCCAGCTTTCCGCCTCCGCACGGCTGGATGCGCCGATGTCTATGCAGAGCTGCTCCATGGTCATGAGCTTGTCCTTCTGGCCCTCCTTGAGAAAATGTGGCGGCGTGCTGCCGATGACGCCGAGGATCTCCCGTCCGCTGCGTGTCAGGATGCGCACGCGCTGCGCCACCATCGTGTGCGTCCACCATCCGCCGAGGCCGACGATTTTCAGAAACCCGTGCGGCGTGATGTGCTGCACCGCGAAGCCCACTTCGTCGCAATGTCCCGCGACGAGCACGCGCGGGCCGCCTTCCGGGCCGGGGCGTTCGCAGGCGATGCTGCCGAGCTTGTCCGTGGAAATGGAACCGCAGCCCTCCAGTTGGCGGCGGAAGATCGCGCGCACCGCGTCCTCCGATCCGGATACGCCGTGGGCTTCCGTTAGTTCTCGCAGCAGGGAAATGGCATCGTCTCGCATGGGCGCGGAATGCAGACAGTTTCCCGGCGTTGTCCAGCGCCGGTTATGCGCCGCTCACGGACCAGCCGCCGTCCACGGCCAGCACCTGACCGGTGCAGAACCGGCTGGCTTCTGACAAAAAGTAGAGCGCTGCGCCGGTCACGTCCTCCGGGTGCCCGATGCGTCCGCCGTCGAGCGGCTGCTTCATTTTGACGAACGCCATGATGTCCCCACTGCCCGCCGCGCGGCGGGACATGGGCGTATCCACGAGTCCCGGAGCCAGCACATTGGCCCGGATGCCGTGCGGCGCGTAAGCAGCGGCGATGGAGCGCGTGAAGCCCTCCACGGCGGCCTTCGCCGAGGCGTAGGCGATGGTGGCGAAATGCCGGGGCGCCGGTGAGGCCGCCAGCACCGAGCCGATATTCACAATGCTGCCGCCGCTTTCCTGCGCCAGCCACGCACGCACCGCCGCCTGGTTCGACCACACGGCGGAGTGAAAGTTGAGTTCCAGCGTCCGCTGCAACCCTTCGGCGGTGAGTTCGTGGAGCGGGCCGTCGCCGAACGCCCGTCCGCTCCCGCCAGCCACATGCACGAGGCCGTGGAGCGCGCCGAGTTGCTTCACGGCATCATTCACCAGCCGCTGCGCTGCCGCCGGTGCGGTGGCGTCGCCGCTTTCCACGATCCCGTCGAGCGCTGCGCGGGCTCCGGCTAGATGTTCGTCATCGCGTCCCAGCACCGCGACTCTGCCGCCTGCCTGACAAACGGCCTGCGCGATGGCCAGCCCCATGCCGGAGGTGCCGCCGATGACAGCGATGACTTTGCCCGCGAAGTCGAGATTCATGCCGCCGATGCTGCAACAAATGCCGCCGCGTGCCACTCAATTCATTCACAGAATCCACTTTTCCCCCGCGACGCATGGCTCATAGTCGCCGCCGTTCCTCCCACATGCCGGCCAGTTCCCCATCACCGCAGCCCACCACTCCGATCACCTGTCCGGGTTGTCACGCCGTGCTGCCTGGTCCCGTGGATCAATGCCCGTTCTGCGCCTACAACGCGTGGACCTGCGTGGATCACTTCCCCTACAGCCCGCCGCCGCTCGACCGCTACATTGATGTCGAGAACCGCCTCACCAACGAAGACCGCGCCCGCCTCGACAAGGCGATTGATGCCGTGGAAGGCGACCTCCCCCAGGTGCGGGTCTTTGTGTGCCTCGTGAAACTCCTGCCTGGCACCGACACGCGGGAGTGCGGATTCTGGATGCTCAATGCCAGCGTGCCTCGTGATGAAGAGGAAGCCAGCCACCGTCCGTGGAGCGTGCTGCTGTTGCTAGACACCCAGTCATTCACCGCCAGCGCCACCGTAGGCTACGGACTCGATCCGTTTGTCAGCGATGCCCAACTCCGCGCCGCGCTCACCGCCGGGCAGCCGGAATGGCAGACCGGGCATTTCAGCGGAGGCGTCATTAAGTTCATCCAGCAGCTCCATCACGCCCTGAAGCAGGCCCACCGCGCGGCTGCGGCTCAGGCGGGAAAGAAAGGACGATCAGCGCCGCCGCCCGCGTCCCGGGTGGCGCGGTCCGCTGTGCCGCCGGCCCGCCATCCGGAGTTGTAGCCGTATGATTCAAAAAGAAGACATCCCCCGGAAGACCATCTACCGGCTCTCTATTTACCAGCGCTGTCTCCAGATCCTGCGGGGCAACGGCGTGGAAACCGTCTCCTCCGAAGCCCTCGCCAAAGCCGCCGGCGTGAAGAGCGCCCAGTTGCGCAAGGACCTCGCCTGCTTCGGCAACTTCGGCACCCGCGGGCTCGGCTACAACGTCGAGAGCCTCTCGGCCACCATCGGCCAAACCCTCGGCACCACCCGCCTCCAGCCCGTCATTCTTATAGGCGTCGGCAATCTCGGTTCCGCCCTGCTCCGCTACTCCGGGTTCAACAAAGAGGGCTTCGAAATCGTCGCCGCCTTCGATTCCCATCCGGAAAAGGTCCGCGCCGAAAACGCCCGCGTGCCCGTCCTCTCCTTCGCTACCGTCGCCGCCTTCATCCAGGAACACACCGTCAAACTCGCCATCCTCGCCGTTCCCGCCTCCGTCGCCCAGCAAGTCGTCAACGAACTCGTCGCCGCCGGCGTCCAGGCCATCCTCAACTTCGCCCCCGTCGTCCTCGAAGTCCCCGACAACGTCGTCGTCAACAACGTGGACCTCGCCGTCGAGCTGGAAAACCTCAGCTATTTTATCCGCTGAGCCCTGTCCGCGAGCCTTTCGGAGAACTTTCTTTGCCTCAAACCTTGCCATTCTACCCTTCCGCCTGATATTATCCCACCCATGGCACTCAGCATAGACACCCCGGATGACCGCGCCCGTCAGGCGGACAAGATCGTCAAGAACCCCGCGAACTACAAAATTTGCGAAGGGTGCGACAGCATTGTCCTCTACAAGGCGCATACCTGCCCGAACTGCGCCAGCTACCGGTTCGTGGAAGGCGCGGCCTCTGTCGTCCGCCAGGCCCGGCTGCTCGGGCAGCGTGAGCGTCGGTCGGTCATGGCCTCTGATTTCGAGTGAACGCCCCCCGCAGCCTGGTTTTCATCGGCCCGGAGCGCACGGACGCCCGTTCGGTGAAACGCATCGCGGCACTTTCAGCCGAGGGCTGGCAGGTCACCGGCTTCACTTTTCACCGGGAGCGCGGCCAGGCTGATCCCGTCCCGGCTTGGGACAATATCCACCTCGGCACCTCCTACAGCCGCCGTTACTTTCAGCGCCTTTGGGCCATCCTGTGCGCGTTCGGCGTCGTCTTCCGGCACCGCCGCCGGATCCGGGAGGCCGCGGCCATTTACGTCATCAATCCCGACAACGCCTTCCTCGCCCTCTTCGGTCGCCTCGTCAGCCGCCGCCGCGTGCCGATGGTGGTGGAAATCGCCGACATCCAGCCCGTGATGACCCGCGCCGGCCTCACTGCCCGGGTGCTGCGCTGCTTCGAACGCTTCGTCCTCCGCCGGTGCCGCCTGCTCGTCACCACCTCGCCGGGGTTTGTCCGGCATTACTTTGAACCCGTGCAGCAGTATCGCGGCCCCGTCTTTCTTCTGGAGAACAAAGTGTATCCCTCCGCCGGCCTCATCGCCGCCCGTCAGCCCCGCACCGGTCCCGCGTGGCCCGGGCGATGGACCATCGGCTTTTTCGGCGTCCTGCGCTGCCAGCGCAGCATTGACCTCATCTGCCGCCTCGCCGCGGAGTTCCCCGAAAAGCTCACCTTCGTCCTCCGCGGCGTGCCCGCAGGACTCGATGCCGATTTATTCCACCAGCAAACCGGCGGGCATTCCAATATCGAATACGGCGGCCCTTATCGCTACCCCGACGATCTCGCCGCCATGTATGGCCGCGTGGACTTCAACTGGTGCTTCGACTTCTCCGCCGCCGGCACCAACTCCACCTGGCTCCTCCCCAACCGCATCTACGAAGGCGGCCTCTACCACTGCCCCGCCCTCGCCTTCGCCGACACGGAGACGGCCGCGTGGGTCACCGCCAATCACTGTGGCGAAGCCTTCAGCGAAGACCTGCACGCGCAACTGCACGCCTTCTTCGCGGCGCTGACGCTGGAGAAGTGGCAGGCTCTCCATGCAGCGTGCGCCAGCGCCCCGGACGAACTCTTCACCGCCGAATCCGATTACACCAGGCTCAGCGCTGCCCTGGAACGCTGCAAGGTTTTGGAGAGGGGCAGGGCGGGGCAATAGAGCAGCGCGTCGTGTGGCGCCTTCACCCACTGGTTGGCCGGCGGCGGCGTGAAAGCCGGCACCAGAGGCGGCGCGACCAACAACATGGGCTTCCGGGCCATGCTGGACAAACTGAGCCCGTACAAGTTTTACGCCACGGTGCTCGCCCTGCTGGGTTTTAATCCCATGAGGTTCTATTATCCCATCAATGGCATGCCGCTGCCGGTCACGGATATTGTCAAGCCGGGCAGCAAGGTCGCGAAAGGTCTGATGGCTTCCGCGTAGAATTTTTCGCATAGGAGCAATTGAAGCAGCACTGAGTCGTGTTAGATTTCAGCATGTTCAGCCACCCTTCCCGATTGCTTCTCATTTATGTGATCGCGCTTTTTATACCGGGGGGCGTCAGGACTGCGATTGCCTGTATCTGGTATGAGGGCACCACCCTTGAGGGGCGCTTTACGAGGACCGGACCTGTTGATCTAATATCGGGCAACGCGCTCGTCGCAGAGGAGGAAATATTGAGTCCAAAGTGGGACACTGACCGCTTCTATGCGAATAAGTATAACGCCGTAACGCTGCGGGCGATTATGAGCGCGAACCCGACTGAGTTTCTCGAATTAAACCAACGGACGCTTAAGAACGCGCATCCAGACTGGCCGCAGGGGATGGACGATGCAGTCCGGTTAATTTTTTCGGGTGATGCCTCTGGCAGCCGTACGCAGCTTGAAGCTCTCGCGCAGCGCCATCCGGACAACTACTGGATATGCGCCAATCTCGCTGCGGCATGTGAACTCTCAGGCGACCTTCCCTCGGCCCAGCAATGGGTGGAAAAAGCACTAACTATCAACCCCCAGGCGCATGAGGGCACAGAATGGATGCACGCAGCCGTCATCAGAGCGCGCCTGGCGCTGGAGAAAGATGCCTCCTGGCTCCAGTCCCACACTATCTCGGGCGTGCCCATGGATGTCGTACCAAAAGGTTTCACGCTGAATGATGGCAGGCGCACGCTGAGTCTTGAGGACATCCACCGGGCACTGATGGCCCACACGTTCGCCCGCCTGCTGTTCGTTAAGCCGAAGGACCCGGTCGCCGCTTCGCTCCTCACGGAGCTTGCCCAGGTGGAGGCGCGGCTTTTCTCCATCGAGAGCGGCAACGCCATGCTCGATCTCGCGGAGGAATACGGAGCACCGACTGCTGCCGCGATCAGGGAAAAATGGGCCGCGATGGGGCCAGGGCCTCTGGAGCGATGGTTCCGTTCTCTGAGCCCCGGGTGGATTTTTCTAATAATGATCTCGGTCCCCACTGTAGTCGTGCTCGCCCTGTGGCGTGTGTATCGCCGGAGAAAGAACGCCCGGAAAGCAACCTGCGGCCCTGTTTGAATTCAGTTCATCCGTTCCGTCTTCCTGCGCATTTAGCGGGTGTTGCGGCTGGTGTGTCGTGGTGTCTGGACGCGAAAGCACCGGCACAGCGGGAGCAAAGTATCGGTGGAGTCATGGGCGCGCACCGCACCCGGCGATGGGAGGCAATCCTTTCCAGGCATCGCCTGATTTCAACGAACCGCTACCTGCCTGGCGCATTCGACCACAGAGGGTGCGGAGGGATGTGGCGCATTTCCCTGATCTGCTGTGCGGTGAACATGCCAAAGCCGCGCTCTTTCACGCGGAGGGCAAAGTCGGTGTAAAAGAGCACCTGGCCGCGGAGGGCAAAATCCATGGTGGCACAGCGCCGGGCGAGGGTCAGGAGGTGGCGTTCATCCGCAGGGACGGGGACGCCCAGTTCCTTGAGGGCCCATTCGTGGAAGCGCAGTTCCTTAGCCTCCGGCGCATCCGGCGAACCGGAGGCCGTCACCCGGGCGCGCCAGCCTGGAGGCATCGCGGCGACGGCGGCGGCATCCAGAATGACGACGATGCGGCGCTCGGTCCCGCTGTAGAGGTGGAAGGAAAGATAACGGTCCCACTTTTCCCAAATGGACAGCGCCGGCATGACGCCGCACAGCAGCACCGCCAGAGATGCCGCAGCATACGGGGCCGCGCCATTGAGGGATTTCCAGCCGAAGACGGGGGCACGCCAGAACAGCACCAGCACGACCGCGGCCATGATGCCATTCCACGGCCAGACCACGGGATTGTAGTTCAATCCCAGAGGGCCGATCAGCGCCATGATCCACAGATGCGCCGCTGCCGCCATCACTGCCCCGGCCCGACGGGTGCGGCGAAAGCATAGCGCCGCGGCCATCGCCATTTCCAGCCATGGTCCCGCCCCTGCCGTGCCGCGCACCAGCCCTGCCGCCCACGCCGGCCACTGTGTGGAAAGAGGCACCGTGAATGTGCTCTCATACATGTTCGCATACGCCGGCGTCAGCTTGTGCAGCCCGCTCCACGCATAGAGGCCCCCCATCACCACGCGGCATACCAGCAGCCAGGCATCCCCGCGCAGGTCCTTCATCAGCGCGGCCAGAACCAGCAGGAGCACATATTGGAAAAACCACGGCTGCCACCGCACCTGATCCTGCACTGCCATGAGCAGACACCCCGCGACCGCCGTCCACGTGAGCCGTGGCGAGAAGACCGAGGCCGCCGCCACCAGCAGCGTGCCCCACAGCAGCACCGCATCCGCCGGAGCCGGCAGCGGCGGACACCATGCCCACAGCGGCAGGTGTGGAAAGTCCCGCTCCGTTCTCCAAAGCGGCAGACAGAGCAGCATTCCCGAGATCAAACCCGCGACCGTGAGGGCATACACCAGCTCCCCGCGCGAACGCGGGAGTCGGAGGCAGTCGGCAAAGTTCATAAGTGGCCAACGTGATGGCGTTCCCGGGTCGCCGCGCAAGAGAAGCGGCACGGGCAAACGTGGAAACTCCTGCGCCCCAGCCGCGCCGCCTCCGCCGGCCATGGTCAACATGCCGCGCACGCGGGCAAGAATGAGCTTCCCCGGCTGCTGCCGTCCTGTTTATGATGCGGCAGACAGCAACCACTATCCTATGCGCGCATTCATCATCACTCTCCTCGCAGGCCTCTGCTCCAGCCTCTGTCCGATCGCGGCGGCGGACGCGAAGAAGCCGAATATCATCTTCATCCTCGCCGATGATCTGGGCATTGACGGCGTCAGTTGCTATGGCGCCGACAAGCACAAGACGCCGAACATTGACAAGCTGGCGGCGACGGGGACGCGGTTCGAGACCTGCTATGCCGCCCCGGTGTGCGGGCCCTCGCGGTGTTTGCTGATGACGGGTCGCTATGCCTTCCGCACGGGAGGGCTGGGGAATCAATCCTGGCGGCCCGCGGGCCCGGGCGCGAAGTCGGCGGATGAGAATCCTGTCGCGACGCTGCTGAAGCAGGCGGGCTACGCCACTGGCATGGCCGGCAAGTGGCGGCAGGTGGGCGAGACGCCGAAGGACTGGGGCTTCGATGAATACACTACCGACCCGACGGCCAGCGGCTGGTACTGGCAGACGAAGCATCTGAAGAACGGGCAGGAGGTCACTGAGGCCGCGGGCTCCTATGCGCCGGATGTCGTCCATGCTTTCACCCTCGACTTCATCCGCCGGAACAAGGAGAAGCCGTTCTTTTTTTACTACTCGATGCACAGCGTGCATGGTCCGATCCAGAAGACCCCGGACACTGCTAAAGACGGCACGCCCGACCTCTACGAGGACAACATTCGCTACATGGATAAGCAGGTCGGCTCTGTCGTCGCCGAACTGGAAAAGCTCGGTCTGCGCGAGAAGACGCTCGTCATTTTCTCCGGCGACAACGGCACGGCTCTCAATTACCCGAACACCGTTCGCGGCCGGATGATCAACGGCAAGAAAGGCAGCCTCCTCGAAGGCGGCTCCCGCGTGCCCTTCATCGCCAGTTGGCCTGGCGTGACGCCTGCCGGCAAAGTCTGTGCCGACATGGTCAGCTTCGCCGACATGCACGCCACCTTCACCGATCTCGCCGGCGCGAAATTGCCGGACGGAAAGAAATTCGACAGCCGCAGCATCGCCCCTCAATTGCTCGGCGAAAAGGGCACGCCGCGCCCGTGGGCTTACGTGCAGCTCAACGCCAAGTGGTTCGTCCGCGAGCCCGGCTGGAAGATGAACGAACTGGCGGAACTCTATGACATGAGTGATGCGCCATTCGTTGAGAAACTCGTCACCGCCGACGCCGACACCGAAGCCAGCAAAGCCGCCCGCCAGCGTCTCACTGCCGTGCTCGCCGAACTGAATCCCTCCGGCGGCAAGACCGACAAAGCCGCCCCTGCGGGGAAAGCGCCAGGGAAGCGGAAGAAGGCGAAGCAGGCAAAGCCCTGACCTGCCCTCCAGAGGATTTGAAGTAAAGAGTGCGATTTGGCGGGGAAGCGGGCATCGTGACGCCAGCCTCTCCCGGCATCGCCGCCCGCACCATCACCGTCACCACTCCCGCGGCGGGCCAGCGCCGGGCATCCCCATACCTTCCACCGGCCTGACCCAGGGGCATCTCCGGCTGAGGATTTCTCAAAACTGACGCCGATCACCTTTCGGGAAAGACTTCGAAAATATAGATGGACCTTTGAGTGCGGATATCACAGTATCCGCGTTTTATTCCTGCCAGCCGAACCTCATCTTGTCCGCTCTGCCCGCCCGGTGGCAGTGGCTGCAGCTTGAAGTGAGGACGAGGCAAAGTCACGTTCGATCTCTCTTCCCCGCCGTAATCCAATCCCGAAACTCAACCCGACGAAATCGCCCCGAACCCATTAGAATCCTTCGAACTATGAAAACAAACACGATAAGCAAAACACGAAGCGCCTGGAAACAGTTCGCTCTCGGCCTGGCGGCGGGTGCCGTCGTGCTGGCAGGCACCGCAAATGCCGGAACTTGGGCGCAAAGTGCCTGGACGGGCGATGCAAATTCGGGCATCGGCACCGCATCCGTCCCCGCCAGCGTGCAGGCCAACTACACCATGGCCGTGAACACGGGAAGCGGAACAGGAGGTGCGGCGGTGACCGTCAATGGCATCAATTTTGCCGCCCATGCCACTTCGGGGACCAATTTCAGCATGGCTGGGGCATTTACCACACATGCCGGTGCTACTGGCAGCGTGACAGGCAGCAGTAATTCTCTGGCTGCGGGATTCCTCTACAACGGGTCTCCCCGCACGTTGACTCTCACCAACCTCACGGTGGGGGCAACGTATGAGACCAGCTTTTACGCCTTCGGGTGGGATGCCCAAACGCCCAGCGCCTATGCCCGCAACGTCACTTTCGCGTCCGGCAGTGACAGCCTCCTCGTGAACCAGAACTTTTATGGCCAGAATCAAGGCATCCGTATTTCCTATACCTTTGTCGCCACCGCGACTTCGCAGGTATTGACGGCTACCCCTGGTCCCGGCGGCCAGGGCGGCACGTTCCACATGTCGGGACTGGCGAACCGGAGGCTCCCCCCGCCGGGGTCGATCATCACCTTTGGGACCAATGTCGCGGGGAGTACGGCCGTCATCAGCCCGGTAGTGGCCAACGCGGGGACCATCACCTGGACCGTGCCTTACCTGACGCCGTTGGCGACGCTCGCTCCGACCTTCACGCTGTTTTCCCCGGCAGCCACCTGCGACCGGATCAGCGGAGCCGTCCCCAGCCCGGACTTCGGAGCCGGATCGGTAACCTACACCGTCACCGATGGCGCGGTCACCAACGTCTATACCGTGACCGCCACGGCCCCTGCCAGCACGTCCCGGGATATTCTCACCTTTAATGCCAACTTCCCCGGCACCAGTTCCAGCGTCACCAGCACGGGACCGAATACCGGCACGATCGTGGTGTATCTCCCACAGGGGTCCCCTGCGGCGATCGCATCCACCCTTGCCCCCAGCTTTACTTTGTCTGCCGGAGCTACGTGTAACCGTGTGAGCGGAGTTAAACCCACGCCAAACCTCAGCATCGGAGGCTCCGTCACTTATACTGTCACGGCACAGGATGGAATCTCCACCAAAGACTATTCCGTGACGGTGCAGCGCACCGGCTGGGCGCAGGTGCCCTGGACGGGTGATGCCGACTCCGGCATCGGTGGCACGCAGGCGGACTACACCGTAGCCGTGAATATGGGCACCGCGGATACGACAACGGCGACTGTGAACGGCATCACTTTCTCTGCTCACGTGATGAGCAATGCCAACTTTGTCATGACCGGAACGTCCACTAACGCTGGTCGTGCCGCCACAAACGTCACTGGCAACAGCGACCTGCTGGCGAAGAATTTCACGCACGGCTCGAACCGGGTTCTCACGCTCAGCAACCTGACACCAGGGACGGCCTACGAAACCAGCTTTTATACCTACGCCTGGGACGCCAGCCCGGGCCGGACGCAGAGCTTTGATGCCAACGGCGACAGTTTTGTGGGCGACGGGAGCGCCTACGGAGACGGTAACGGTGCCAGGATTTCCTACACCTTCGTCGCCCCCGCGGGCGGTTCCAAGGTAATGACCGTCACCCAGACGGGCATCGGTCCCTTCCATATCTCCGCGCTGGGCAATCGGATCGCACCGCCTCCCCCTCCACCTGTTGGTGACACAGATTCCGATGACCTTGCTGACTCCTACGAAACGGCGGGGGGGGCTAATTTGACCGACCTCACCGGCCTTCTCACTGGCCCCGG
>JANOZA010000157.1:0-6526 GCA_031429155.1 Verrucomicrobiota bacterium
ACCGTATCGGTGAAACGCAGCGGAGCCGGCGACACATTCTGCACCGCCAGATAAATGCCCTGCGGCTCGCCGCGAATGATGACCGCCCCGCGCAAGCCATTCACCGCCTCGCCCCAGTCGAGCTGGGCCTCCGTTCCGGCGTCGAGCTTCGCGCCGGGCTTCGGTGCATCCACCGCCGCGCCCTTCGGCTGTTCTGCGGCAGGCACCGCTGCGGCAGCCAATGTGAACTCAAGTTCCTCATTCACCAGTTCGCCCGTCCATTCTCCCTCGTGCGCCACTTCGGGGCGGGCGTCGTTCCATTCGCAGCGCAGCTTGTATTTGCCGGGCGGCAGATGAAACGCCGAGACGTGTGCTTCGGTGACATCACGTTTCTCCGGGTCGAAACGGATGGTGAATTCGGCGATGGTGGCGACGTGAGCCACGGGCAGCAGCATGTGCTGGAAGTCGAGCAGGCCGTCGAAGTGTGGGATGGCTGCCTTGTGTTCTTTGCCGGCTTCATCCACCGCCACCACAGAGAGCCAGTTATCGAGCCGATGTGTGTAGGAAAACTTGACGTCGCCGTCGCTGTGGTTGCGCACCACCAGACCCACTTTGGCGGTGCCGCCGATGCGCCATTGGGCATCGCTGGCCGTGCGGACACCGAGCACCAGCGGCTCCTTGGCGCGGTCTTCGGGCTTGGAAGGCTCCAGAACGCCTCCCATGAGTTCGCCACCCGGGCGTTTGGCGTCTGCCTCGCGGAAACTCTGACAATGCACGCCGGGCTTCGCGTAGGCGTCGTCGGGGAGCTTCGGCAGTTTCGGCGTGCCTGCTGCGGTTGGTTTTGGCGACACCGCTTCCTGCGCTGGCGCGGTTCCACCGGGCGTGCCGTGCGCCGCGGTGAACGGCGCAATCAGCGTGCCCGACCAGAATCCCGGCGACAGACTCGGGAAGGTGGCCTCGGCGTTGAACCCCACAACGGCCTTGCCGGCCGGGACCCAATAGCCAACCGATCTCCCGTGCCCACTTTTGGCGTTCACGTCACGCTTCCCGATGCCCACAGAGAACAGCGACATCACCGCAACCTGGCGTGGTTGGAGTGTGTATTTGTCCATGCGACTCTCCGCATCGGTAGTCTGCGGCACTTTCACTGTGGTTCCATCGGCGAGTTTCACCTTGAGCCTCGCGGCCATGGGCGAGAAAGCGTTCAGCTTCACCGCGGCCTCCGAGACGTTCTGCACCACCAAATTGAAATCCACGACCGCTCCCGCAGCGAGTTCCCTCTCCGGAGCCAGCCGCACAAGGGCTGCCCGCAGACCGCTGACCGGGTCGCCCCACGTCAGCGCGTTCTCCGTGCCGGGCCTCAAGGTCCGAGCCTTCGGCGGACCATCACCGTCTTCCGGCCACTCCAGCGCCGCGTCGTTCATCGGTGGAATGCTGGCCGCCGGGTCGGCGGCGGTGACGCGGAACTTCGTCTCGCCCGTCGGCAGCTTGCCTGTCCAAAGCATCCCCTCGGCCTTTGCCTGCAGGCGGGCGATGAGCTTGCCGATCGCGTGGGGATCTTTGTCGGCTTCAAATGCGTTTCTTTCTTCCTGCGTCGGCAGCTCGCCGGTGATGTCGAGCGTGAGGCTGCGGATGATAACCGCCCGTGCGCCGATGCCCACGGGCAGCGGGTCTTTGTGTTGATCGTAGAAGCGCTTCTGCAACTCCGCCGGGTCGCGTGGTTCGTTTGGTTTCGTTCGTCCGACATCTGCCGCGACCAGCGTGTGCGAGAGGGTGACCATGTCTCCTTCCTTGGCCTCGATGATGGCACCGATCGTGGCGTCGCCCGTGCCGATGGCAATGCGACCGCCACTCACCTCGCAGTATTCGCCCGGCGCGAGGCGAACCATCGCATTCAACGCAGTCCCAAGGGGGAACTTCCGTGCGTTGATCGCGATCTTCTTGCCATTCGCATCGCGTGCGCTGTGCTCGTCGTTCCGACGCCATGTGCTCGTCTGGATCACGACCGGTGCCTTGCCCGTGTTGTGGAAAAGCACGCGGACCTTGAGCACCGAGCCGAGCGGGTATTGAAGCTCCATGATGCTAGCCCAGGCCACGCGCGGTGCCGGCTCCAGCAGCCACGCCGCGCGCAGCCCATTCTCCGCGGGCTTGCCCCACGCCGCGCTTTCAAGTTCCTTCGGCAGCGGCTTGCCGCCTTGCCCAGCGCGCACGGTCTTTTCCGGTGTCGCTGCCGGAGGCCGATCGGAAGCAGGCGCCGAGCCTTCCTCGAATTTGGAAACAACCAGCCGCGTTTCATATCCTCCCGCGACCTCTACAAACTTCAGCTTTCCGCTCAGGCGACAGACGGTGAAGCCGCTGATCTGCGGCGGTTCCGCCTCCATGGAGATGCCGATCCGGACCGGGAAGGCACTAGCAGAACAACACGTGAGGTGCATCGTGTGGAAAATCAGTTTCTGCCCCGACTTAACGAGTATTCCTGTCACTTCCACATCTCTGTCCGTGAAAAATGCCTGTGCCGGGGGATCCGTGGCAAAGTAGAAAGCATCCATCAAGCTCAGCTTGAAGGCGCCGTTTGCATTCCGGGGCACGAGGCGTTCGACTTGATCGAGAGTAAGCACCTCCGAGGGCTTGGATGCCGGTCCCTCAGTGATGGCCCGCGGCTTCGAGGTAGGTGTAGCGGTGGGAGGTGCAATTGGCAGAGGCGTTGCCTTATTGTTCTCATGCGAGTGGGCCGCCTTCGTGGCCGCCCGATCCCATGCGACCTTGCTCGCAGTGATTTCTCCTGGTCTCGAAAAGTCAATCCAGGTGAGACGGTCGGCCCCCATGAGCCACAGGGCGGTGCTGCCTTTTCCCCAGACGAAGGGCGTTTCTGACGTGTCGGTCAATTCCAGGGCGGTTTCGCCATCCGCCGTCGCGCCTCTGTCTTTGCTCCAAACGATTTTTGCGTCCTGCTTACGTCCACCAGTTTCACCGCTGATGACCAACAGCACGCCTGGAGCGAGTTCATAGGTTCCCGGCCCTTTTGCCTGGAAAAATTGGGCTTCGCCCGGACCGGGTAATTTACTCCCGGTATCTACAACTTTCGGCTTCGGTGTCTCAGCGGGAGGCGCGGGCGTTTCAATAACTTCGGCCTGCTGGGCGGCGGGCATTCCGGCGATTTCCAGTTGGCGCTTCACTTCGTCGCGGAACTCGGCGGGCAGGTCGTTCGCGGGGGTGTCGGTGACTTTGCTCGGGTTGGTGTAGTCAATCCTCCGCGCGCCGCCTTTGTGCAGGACGTAGAAGAATCCTTCGCCGGGGCGGCAGACGATGGCCCAGGTGCCCCAGCCGTCGGGGAGTTCGAGTTTGTGCGTCGAGGCACGCGGAATGCCGGGCTCCTTAGACACGAACACCAACTGTGCGTCGTTCGTGCTGCGGTCGCCGACAGGCTTGCCGACGATTTTCAGCGATGCCGCTCCTTCTCCGATGGGATACTCGCCGGGGCCGAGCACGACGCGCGGACGCCCGGCGGCAGTCGGGTCGGGCTTTTCAATCTCGAACCA
This sequence comes from Verrucomicrobiota bacterium, assembly GCA_031429155.1. GTDB lineage: Bacteria > Verrucomicrobiota > Verrucomicrobiia > Verrucomicrobiales > V1-33 > V1-33. The sequence continues at coordinate 3,519 of JANOZA010000157.1, forward strand.
CGCGTGACGCGGGGTGAGCGTGCCGTCGAACGACGTGATGCCCGGGCGCTGCGCGAGTTTTTCGGCGAAGATGAAGAGGGTGGCGCGGGATTTCACCGCATCGAAGGCGGCGCGCTCGGCGGCGGTGGGCTCGGTGCCAAAGAGATCGCGGCAGGCACTGTCGAGCAGCAGCGCGCGGTCGGCGGGCGCGGGCAGCGTGATGGCGTCCGATTTCTCCGCGGGCGCGTTCAGTCCGCGGGCGAGGCGGGCTTTGACGAACTCGGTCCACCATGCGGGACCATCTTCGATGGGGTCCACTTCGCGGCGACCGACATGACTGGCGTCGCACGCCAGCGGGGCGTGAGTGAGGCGCACCCAGTCGCCCGGCTGAGCCATCACGTTCCAGACGACGCGCGGCCCGGCCCAGGGCCCGCGGCCCGCGTCCTTGCCAAAGCCGACGCCGGGCGCGCGGATGGCGACGTATTCGCCGGGCGCGAGCCGGTGCGTGACGAGACTCGCCAGCGTGGTCCACTCGATGCCTGAGACTTCGATCTCCCCGCCCTGATTGTTCGCGGCAGTGACGCCGCCCTGATGCCACGTCGGCACGCGGACGACGACGGGTTTGTCGCCGGTATTGTGGACGAACAGCCTTGCTCCCAGCGCCGTGCCGAGGGCGTGGCTGCTGATCCAGTTCTCCTCTTTGGAGGTCATCAACGCCGGCTGTCCGCGCGGCTCCAAATCCCAGCCGATGCGCAGTCCGCCCGGGTCCGCATGGCTCCAGATCCAGGGCTTGTCCGCAAGTTCCTTTGGCAGCGGCTGCCCCGGGGCGATGACGCGGTCGTTCTCGTCGGAGATCGCCATGTCGATGGGCGAATCTTTTACTGCGGCGACTTCATCGAGCAGTGCGATGGCGTCGGCGGGTTTCCAATCGCGCGTGGCATCGAGGCGCGTGAGGATGGCGTTGAGTGCCGGCACGGTCTCCCATGTGGGGTTGTAGCTGATGAAGCGGCGCATGCCGGTGGCGAGTTCGCCGATGAGCGCGCCGGGGAGGTCGCCGTTGGTGCGGGCGTGGCGCTGCCAGATTTCGTAGAGGGCGAGGGCGTCTTTGTGGGTGGGGGCGGAGGGGGAGGATTTATCGGACTGATCTGACGGATCAGTCCGATCTGTTTTGTTCGCGGGGGCGGCGCGCAGCATGGCGATGGGGATGGCGATGGCGGCGGTGAGCACGATGGCGGCGGCGGTGAGGGCGCGGGTGAGGCGGCGGCGGTTGAGGCGGTCGCTGAGGACGGCGAGGAGGCGGCCTTCGAGGGAGGACTTGCGGGCCATGGCGAGGCCGCAGGCTTGCGTCCAGCGGGCGGGGGAAAGCTGGGTGGCGATGTGGAGGAGGTGGCCGGCGTATTCGGAGGGGCGCACGCCGTGGGCGAGGACGAGGTCGTCGCAGGCGCGCTCGCGTTCGACGTGGAGGCGCCATGCGGCGAGCCAGACTAGCGGATTGAACCAGTGCAGGGCGCAGGCAATTTGCGCGAGGCACTGCACGAGGGGATCGCGGCGGCGGAGGTGGGCGAGTTCGTGAAGGAGAACGGAGCGGAGTTGCGCAGCGTCCCATGTGAGGGCCTCCGCGGGGAGGAGCAGGCGCGGGCGGAAGATGCCCCAGACGACGGGGATGGTGCGCTGTTTATCGAGGAGCAGACGCACGGGCTGGCGCAGGCTGGTTTCTTTGGCGGCTGCGGCAAATGCGGCGGCAAGGGGACCGGTGGCGGATTCGCAGCGGCGGGTGGCGCGGCTGAGCAGGAAATGCGCGGCGGTGAGGCGCAGGAGGAGCAGCGCACAACCGGCGGCCCATGCGAGCGGCAGCCAGGCAGGGGAGGCTGGCGGAGCAGCGGGGGCGCTGGTTGGCGGGGCGGCGGGCAGCGGAGCGGGGGATGCCGCGGGAAGGGACGGAAAGGACGGAAAGGACGGGAGGGACGATGCCGGTTCGAGCGGGACGGGGGGCGTGGCAGCGTGGGAAAACTCCGCGGCTGGAGAAGGCCGCGGGGTTGGCTCTGGAGTCCTTCCTGTCCCTTTGGTCCTTTCAGTTCTTTCTACTGAGGCCCACTCCGGCAGCACGCGCCAGCCGGGCAACACCACGGACAACACGGGCACCAGCAGCAGCGCCAGCACGGCGGCCAGCCAAACCATGTGCCGCGAGGCGGCGGAAGCGCGGCGCATGGCCAGCGCGCACACGCCGGCCAGCACGAGCAGCGCGGCGCTTTTCAGCGAAGCATCCGCCAGCATCGGCAGAGCGGCGGCGGATAATAAGAGCATGCGGTTCATGTTACCGGCCCTCCTTTCTGGCCTGTTCGATGAGACCAACGAGCCGGTCGCGCTCCTCGGTGGTGACGCCGTCCTTCCGCGACAGCAGATGCGCGGAGAGCGCCTCCTCCAGCGAGCCGCCGAAGAACGTCTCGAGCACTTTCTCAAACGCTGAGCGCCCGGCTTTGTCCTTCGATTGCCTGGGCGCATACACCACTTCGCGGCCCTGCTCGCGTCGTCGCAGGTGGCCCTTTTCCTCCAGGATGTGCATCATGCGGCGCACGGCCATCGCGGTCGGCGGATCGGGCAGCGCCCCGGCGATTTGATTCACAGTGGCTTCGCTGCGGGCGAAGAGAACATCCATGATCTGACGTTCGCGGCGGGAGAGTTGGGAGGTATCGGACATAAGCGTGCGTGGTTTCGTGTGCGTTACGTTTTTAACGCACAGCGCCACGGGCGCAAGTAATTTGTCGTTACTTTTTTAACGCACGATGCCGGCGACGGGACCGGCATCGTGAGTTGGGATGGATGAGCGGACAGGATGCCCGGGCCAACGGCCCAGGTTCGAGACGTAAAGAATTTGGAGGGCTGAAAGCCCGATCCCATTCTGCTTGGGCCGCAGTCGCAAATAGCCAGATGCTTTTCGGCCTCTTCGCTACTGCGGTGGCAATGGTCCACGGCCAAGTGTCCCCTCAATTCTGTTCTGAAGTCGCTGTCTCGCTTCTGGAAGATTGTCG
>JANOZA010000158.1:0-8728 GCA_031429155.1 Verrucomicrobiota bacterium
CCGCCGACGGGGCTGAATATCCTCGGCGGCATCCCGGCGATTTTTGTCTGCGGCTGCACGGAGCAGGGGATTTTTGTGATGCCGCTGGATCGCATGACGCTCTCTCCGGTGGTGGCGTGGGGGAATGGCGGCGCGTTCGCCTTCGGCGGCGTGTGCCCGCGGCATCTCATGCCAGGCATCCAACCGGCGCAGGTGCCCTTCCACAGTTGCCGGCAGTCGTTCATCGAAGTGCTGCCGTCGGCGTCGCTGTATCTCGGCGGTACGGTGGGCACGGGGAATGGCGCGCAGTTCACCGTGGCCCGGATCGCTCCGGTGACGGGGCAATTGATCGCGCCGTTTGGCGTGCAGACATTTCCGGCGGCGGGGAATTTCGTGAAGGCCATGGCCGTGGCCGGACAGAACAGCGTGGCGCACATCACGCTGGCGGGCGGCACGCGGCAAGTGACATGGAATGCCGGCGGCGCGGTGCGCAGTGTGGACCAGGGACAGGTCTTCGCCAACGCCGGCCAGATGCCGGTGCTGCAGTCGCTCAATGATGTGGAAATGCGCGCAGGCATCTTCAACGGAATGCAGGGCAGCTTCGTCCACCTCTGCGGCAAACACGCCGCGTCCGGCCAGGTCTGGTGCTTCTTTCTGCCGGTGGCCAACTTCCCGCCGGTGTGGCTCTACTCGCGCGACTACGGCGCCGCGCCGGATGCCGCGAATGAAGCGGTGGACCTCGCCCTGGGCACGCGCGCGCCGCACCTCGGCTGGACGGTCGCCACCGGCGTGACCAAAGCGGGCGCGAACTTCGACGCGCCGCTCATGGCAGTGCATTCCACGGGCACGCCGTTCAGCTATGCCGCGCTGCCGAATCAAAACCCGCCGCTGCCGGATCGCGGGAATGCCGCGCTCTGGCAGTTCCCGTGCAATCCCCACGTCCACGGCAACCGCGAGACCGTGCCCGGCACCGCATGGGAAGGCCGCCAAACTTACTGGCTCCCGCAGTGACTCTTCGTTCCGCCCATTCTCCAACCCATCGTCACCATGAAACTCACCACTCTCGCGCTCACCCTTTCCATACTGCCCGCTGCTGCCGTCATCCAAACCAACGGCACCATCGCCGTGCATCTCCGCGCGGCGGACTTCGCCACCGGCCAGGCCACATGGGCGAATGTGAGCACGCCGGCCTTCGGCTTCACTGCGGCAGGCACGCCGCGACGCGAATCCATCGAGGGCGCGCCCTGCGTGGTCTTTGATGGCGGCGCGGACCACTTTCAGTCGCCGGGCAATGCGCCGCCGTTCCTCTGCAATAACAACCCGGTGAGCATCGAAGTCTGGGCGTGGAATGGGAACGTCTCCACTGCGGAGCCGATGGTCTCATGGGGCACGACGACGGCCCTGCGCACGGGCATCAGCTTCAACTTCGCCAAGTGCTGCAAGGTGGCGGCGGTCTATGATGGCGCGGTGAGTCACAATGGATTCGATCAGCCGTGGGGCGCGGGCAGCGCGACGCCGGAGCCGGGCCGCTGGCATCACCTCGTCTATACCTGGGACGGCAGCACGTCGCGCTGCTATGCCGATGGCTCGCTGGCGACGACGGCCACGAGCAGTCTGCCGCTGGCCGTGAGCACGGCAGGTGTGATCCGCGTCTGCCTGAAAGACAGGGCGGGGAATTTTGAGTACGCCACACTCGCGCTGGGTACGGTGCGCGTGCATACCGGCGCGCTCACGGCCTCGCAGGTGGAGAATAATTTCCGCGAGGAACTGCCGGCCTACTCGCTGGGCAGGACGCCGGCGAATGCGGCGCAGGCGTGCGCGCGACTCAGCGTCACGCTCGATTTGCCGCCGGGGCCGGCGACGACAGCGGCGGTGCGCCGGGGCGTGCGTGAAGATCACGATGAAATGACCGCGGCGGTGTTGCTGCCGCCATCAACCACTCCGGCCACGGGCACGGGCACCGGCGTGCATTTCCCGGGCGGCTCGTCGCTGGCCGCTCCTTACCTGGAAATCCCGCGCGCCGGCATCGCGGGGCGCACGGCGATTACCATCGAGTTCTGGGCGACCGTGCTGAGCGCGCGGCCCGGGGCTTGTTTGTTGAGCATCGGCGGCACCAGCGCGGGCGTGCCCATCACTGCGCCGGGAGGGAATTTCACGGCTTCCACCACGGCAGGAGGTTCGCTCGTCCTCACTGCCGGTGCAGCGAGCGCCGTCAGCGGGGATCGCATCTTCGTGAAAAACAAAGCCGGCATCGTGCCCGCTGTGCGCACCAGCGACGCCGACGACCTCGGGCGCATGGTGCATCACGTCATCACCTGGGAGCCGGCGTCCGCGGAATGGCGGCGCTACGAAGACGGCCTGCTCGTGGACAGCATTCCTGATCCCGACGGCCCGCTGGGACTGAACACCGACAACTGCTGGCTGGGCCGCTCGCTGAACTCCGCCGACGAAAACGCCGACGTCGTCTTCGATGAACTCCGCCTCCACAACTACGCGCTCACCCAGGGCGAAATCCTCCGCAGCGAACTGCTCGGCCCGGACACGCTCGTCTTTCCCGCCGCGCCTGCCACGTTTGCGATCTGGTCCGCCATGCGCGGCACCGTGGTGAATCCGACCGGCGACCACGACGGCAACGGCATCTCCAATCTCGTGCAGTTCGCCACCGACTCCGACCGTGACGGAATGCCGAACTTCGCCAAACACAAAGGTGGGTTTTTTGACATCTTCGTGGAGCAGGATGTGGAGTGGATCTATGAACTCCACATCCCCGCGGAGACCACCGGCGTCAGCTACACGCTGGAGGAAAGCCCCACGCTGAGCGGCTTCGTCCCGTCGAGCCTCACGCCCGATTCCCGCCCGATGATTTCCGCAGACGGCCGCAGCCGCGTCCTGCGCTGGGCTGCCACCACGCCGGGGCCGGCCCGCATGTTCCGCCGCGTCACCGTTACCCAGCCATGATCGCAGTCAGGGGGCCGGCGCGTAGTCCACGCTGATCAAACAAAGCCCGTCCGCCGGCGCCACATACTGGCTCTTTTCTCCCGGAGGCGCGGTTAGCAGATGCTCCAGCCAGGAAAGCGGCACGCGTCCCCTGGCCACACGGACGATGCTGCCGGTGAGCAACCTTACCATTTTATAAAGAAAGCCGCTGCCGTGAAACGTGAACGTGATGAGCGGTCCGGCATGCTCCACTTTCGCAGAGTAAAGCTCCCGTACCTTGTCGCGGCCTCTGTCTTTCCCGTCGGCGCGATTGGCCGCAAAGGATGAAAAATCGTGTCGGCCCTGGATCAAAATGCAGGCGGCCTCCAGCAGCGCAAAATCCATCGGGTGTGGCATGTGCCACGCCAGCCCGGCCTCCAGCGGGGGCAGCACGGCATCGTTCCAGATCTGGTAGCGATAGGTTTTCCCTGTCGTCTGGAAACGAGCATGGAAATTGTCCGCAGCGCGCGCCACTTCCATGACGCGGATGGCAGCCGGCAGCCGCGCATTCAACGCCCGTCGCCAGGCCGCTTCATCCATCCGGCAATCGTCGGGCACATCGCAGTGCGCCACCTGCGCCAGCGCATGAACGCCCGCATCCGTCCGCCCGCTGCCGCTCACCGGCACGGGCGATTCCATTTTCAATACCGCGGCCACCGCCGCCTCCATAAGTGCCTGCACGGTCTGCCCCCGCGACTGACTCTGCCAGCCAACAAAGGGCCGCCCGTCGTAGGCAATGGTAAGGCGGAGTCGCATGGGTTTCGTAATTTCGAAAGAGTGGAACCGGCGATGAGACCCGACCTGCTTCCGATTTCCACCCGTAACTTTCGCCTTCCGACGAACCCCTGCCTTCAGTCTGAAGCACGCCAAAATGGGCTGAATGCTCTAAAAAGTAGCTTTTTGTATTTACATTGTCGCCACAAACTTTACTTTGTGCATACAAACCCACTCTTATGACGCATCAATCCCTAGATCACTCCGCGCCGCCGTTTGGCCAGCATCCCGGCCTCGCCCCCCTCCCTGCAGGGCAAAAAGCCGGTCATTCCGCCCGGAACAAAGTCCCGCTTCGGGCGGCATGCTGGTTGGGCTGGCAGAATCTGTGCCGCCTTTTCCTGATCAAAGTCTGGTTTCAAGTCGCGGTCGTCCTTTCCGTGACCGGATGGTGGCTCTGGAATCGTGACAGCCCCTCCACGGTGGCCACCGTTTCCATAACCCTGGTCCTGAGTTCATGGATGATGAGCCGGGAGCGCATCCGCCGCAGCCTCGTGAGCGAAAAAACCTCCTCCGGTCTCGGGGGCAGAATGGATGACGACTGGACCACCTTTGAACGTCCGTTTCTGTGCCTCGAGGAGATCAACCAGAAGCGCAAAGCTCAGGAGCGGAAGGACCGGACGGCCTGCCGGATCGGCATCGTTTGCACCGTGCTGGCGGGGATCGTCGCGGTGGTGGGATTTCGGAAATAGGAGAAGCGCGTGCGGTGGAAAGCTGCGTTGCCAATCTCCTTCTGGAGCTTACACTCAGGCCGAACCATGACCACCCTCACACTGACGCTCGATGACCATGACGCGCGCAAAGCGCAGCAGGCCGCCCGTCGCCGTCAGACTGCGCTGGAGGATCTGGTGCGTCAGTTTGTGGAGAAGCTTGGGCGTACGGAATCCGACCCCAAAGTGGCCCCGGGCGAGGCTGCAGCTCAACATATGGAGGACCTGTTCCGCCAAATGAGCCGCCCGCTCGGGGGCAAAGGATACATCACGCGCGATGAACTCTATGAGCGCGACCCGGTTTCTTGATACCAACGTGATCGCTTATGCGCACGATTCGGCGGACCCGGCCAAGCAAGCGGTTGCTCAGCAATTGATCACCGATGCCATGCGGCAGGGCGACGGAGCCATTTCCGCCCAAGTGCCCGGCGAATTCTTTCACAGTTTGATGTCGCCTGATCGTTCATGCAAACAGCCCAAGGAGCACTCTTGTCGCAAAGATACAGACCGCCGCTGCTGCACTCATCGCGGGAAGCGGCATCAGCCTGTGGAGCCACCAGCACACGACGGTCTTTGTGGGATCTGCAGTCTTCGTTGAGTCGCGGGGATCAGGCCCCAATGATCCAAACCATGCCATGTCGGCGAGCCACATGAATACCAGTCCGGTGTAGAGCGATATGTAAAAGGAGAGAACAGTGAACACCGGCGTCACCCATCCTGCTCCCTGTTGCCAGGCCGCGAACGATCCGCAGGCAGTTCCCACGAAAATAGCGAGTTGAAGAGTAAGCCCGGTGAAGTTCATGCGCCGTGGCGGGGAGGAGTTCTATCGCTTCACCCGCGGCCATTTCTCCCTGATGCCTTTCGTCCTCGCCGCCGGGTTGGCGACGTAGCTCTCAATGTAGCCACAGTCGGGACAGACGTAATCCTCAGTGCTGGTGCCGGTGAAATAAGTTACCATCAAACAACCTCGATAGCCCGTGCCCTTTCTAAAGCGAACATCGGTGGAGCCGCATTTGGGACAGGTGCCTGATTTCATGAGGTGTGCCCCTACTATATCTCCAGCGCCAGTTCCAGCACCTTATTCAGCCGGGCGACGACACTGCGCGGGCCTTCGACTAGCCCGGCGCTTAGCAGTGCGGTGTCGAGGAGTTGGCCGGCGATGAGGATGCTCCTTGATTGTGCCGTGTCCTCCTGCATCATCCCATCAGCCACAAAACCCACTGCCATGAGCGCTTATCAAATCATGACCGAACTGGAAAACCTCAGCCTTTCTGAGTTGAAGTTTGTAGAGGAACGTGCCGCGGCGCTGGCGAAAAAGAGGATGGAGGGGGATCCGCCGGCTGAGAACTGGAAGGATGCCATCGCGCCGCTGATCGGTACCGCGGTGGAGCTGCCGGCGGACATGGCGCTCAATCACGACCATTACATCTATGGCACTCCCAAAAGATGAAGCCGCGCTTTGCCGACTCCGGCTATTTTATCGCTCTACTGAATGCCGGCGACTCGCTTCACCGTGAGGCTCTGCGGCTGCACAGCGACGGGAACAACCGCATCGTAACGACCGAATGGGTGCTCACCGAGGTCGCGGCTGCTTTCTCCAATCCCCTGAACAGGCATCTGTTTGAGACATTGCACCGCTCCCTGAGCCGCGGGCGGGACGCGTCACTATGATTGAATCCGATCCGGTGCTGTGGCACCGGGGCTGCGATCTGTATTTCTCCCGGCCGGACAAAGGGTGGTCCCTCACCGACTGCATCTCCTGTGTAGTCATGCAGGACATGGGTCTCGAAGAGGCTCTCACTCCAGACCATCATTTCGACCAAATGGGCTTCGTGGTACTGATGAAGGTTTGAGCGCGGTCACTTCTCCAGCGCCAGTTCCAGTACCTTGTTGAGTCTCGCGACGACACTCCGCGGATCTTCCACCAACCCGGCGCTGAGCAGAGCGGTATCGAGGAGCTGACCGGCGATGAGGGCGGCGGCGTCAGGGCGTGAGGTGCGGGTACGGGCGAGTTTGAGGATGAGGGGGTGCTTCGGGTTGATGGCGAGTTCCACTTTGGGCGCGGGGGCGTCCTGTTTCATGGTCTTCATCATGGCGCGCATTTGGGGGCCCATGCGGGCCCCGTCGGGCACGAGGGCGGCGACGGGGCTGTCCACGAGGCGCTTGGAAGGCGTGACTTTCTCGACGGCTTCGCCGAGAGTCTCCTTCATCCAGGTGGCGAAGTCTTCGGCCTCGCTGTCGGTGAGGCTCTCCTTGTTCTCCGCGTCGGGAGCGTCGGGGAGTTCCAGTTCCGCGCTGTCGGCGGAGACGAGCTTCTTGCCGCTGAACTCGGTGAGCGTGGAGACAATGTATTCGTCCACGGGCTCGGTGAAGAAGATGACCTCCAGGCCGCGGGCCTTGAAGGCTTCGAGATAAGGGCCGCTCTCGATGCTGGCGCGGGACGGAGCCTGGAGGTAGTAGATGTCCTTCTGCTCCTCCTTCATGCGGGTCACGTATTCGTCGAGGCCAGTGAGTTTGCCTTCCTCCGTCATGCTGCTTTCAAAGCGGAGGAGCTTTGCAAGCGCCTCGCGGTGCTTGTAGTCGGTGATGACGCCTTCTTTGATGAAGCGGCTGAACTGGGCGTAAAATTCGCCGTATTTCTCCGCGCTGTCTTTGGCCTCGCTGTCGAGGAACTTGAGAAAGCGTTTAGTGATAACGTCACCGAGCTTCTGTACGAGCGCGCTGTCCTGCATGGTCTCGCGCGAGATGTTGAGCGGCAGGTCGTCGCTGTCGAGGACACCGCGGAGGAATCGCAGCCAGTCGGGCAGGAGCGACTTCGGATGCTGGTCAATGAGGACGCGGCGGCAATAAAGAGCGACGCCGGGATCGGTCTGGCCCATGCCCCACGGCTCGGGATTTTCCTGCGGCACAAAGAGCAGGCTGTGGATGGCGAGCGGCGCATCGGCATTGAAGTGGAGGCGGTAGCGCGGCTCGTCCCACGCGTGAGCGATGAACTTGTAGAACTCGTTATATTGTTCGTCCGTAATTTCGCTGCGATTCTTGAGCCAGAGGGCCTCGACGGTGTTGGTGCGCTCGCCGTTCAGGAGGATGGGGAACGGGACGAAGTTGGAGTAACGCTTGAGCAGTTCCTCCGCCTTCCACTTCTTCGCGAAGTCCGCCTGCTCCTCCTTGAGGTGAATGACGATCCGCGTGCCGCGATCCTGATCCGGGGCATCCTCGATCGTGTAGCCGCCCTTGCCATCGCTGCTCCAGAAAAGGCCCGCGCCATCAGGCTGCCAGGAGCGGGTGAAGACCTTCACGCTGTCTGCGACCATGAAGACACTGTAGAAGCCGACGCCGAATTTCCCGATGACATTGCCCGCTGCCGACGCGCCGGATTCCAGCGACTGAAGGAAGGCCTTGGTGCCGCTGTGGGCGATGGTGCCGAGGTTGGTGACCAGTTCCTCGTGCGTCATCCCAAGTCCGCGGTCGGCGATGGTGATGGTCTTGCCTTCCTCGTCCGTGGTGATGCTGATCTCGAGCGCCGCGTCAGCCTGGAAAACATTGCGCTCGGTTTGCTGGAGGTGGCGCATCTTTTCCTGGGCGTCTGAGGCATTGCTCACCAGCTCGCGGAGGAAGATCTCGCGGTCGGTGTAGAGGGAGTTGATGACGATGTCCAGCAGTTGCCGGACTTCGGCCTGGAAGGTGTGGGTGGTAGATTCGCTCATAGGGTAGGGTTGGGAAAGGGGCGCGGAGACTAGTCAGGTGTGCCGGGATGTCAAAACCCCTGCTGTACTGCTTTCGCCTCCCCGGACTGCCGGGTTTTACGGCTGCGGAATCGCCGCGCCGTCGTGCCGCGGATCGCTGGCACCAAAGCGCACGCCGGCCGGCGTGGTCATGACGGCCTGACCGAATCCAAATGTGCTGGAGCGCAGCGGCACGACGGTGATTTCGTGCCCGCGAGCGGTGAGGGCGGCCCGGCTGGCTTCCGGGATGGAGGCTTCGATCATCACATCGCGACCATCGAAACTCGTCTTGGTGAACCGCCCCGCCTCCAGTGCCTGCTGGAGATTGAGGCCAAAGTCGGCAATGTGGCTGACGAACTGCGCGTGCGCCTGCGCCTGGTTCCATCCGCCCATAATGCCGAAGCCGATGACGGCACCGTCCTTCGCCATCATGCCGGGAATGATGGTGTGGAGCGGGCGCTTTCGCGGGGCGAGCGTATTCGGTTTTCCGGGATCAAGAATGAAAAGTGCTCCCCGGTTATGGAGCATGAAGCCGCAACCCGCCGGGACAATGCCGGAGCCGAAACC
>JANOZA010000159.1:0-15248 GCA_031429155.1 Verrucomicrobiota bacterium
AAGCCCGCCCAGCGCCTCGCCGCGCAACACGGCGAGTTCTGATTTGAGGCGGGCGCAGGTCTGCTGGCGGGACTGGAGATCGCGGATATGGCGGTCGAGGCCCTGGATGAGGGAGGTGGCGAGTTTTTGGCGGCCTTTGGCGTCGTCCTGGAGTTTGAGGGCCGTGCCTTTGAGGACGCGCTCCACCTCTTTGGCGACCGACTGACCGGCGGCGGCAAAGTGTTCGCCGGTGGTGCGCTTGAGTTCGTCCACGGCGCGGGCAGCGATGCGTTCCATCTCAGCGCCGGCACCGTCGCGCACGCGCTCCAGTTCCTTGCGCAGGGCAACAGCGCGCTCACGAGCGATCTTCTTCCTGGTGTAGAACGGCATGACGACGACCATGGGCAGGATGATGGCGCTGCCGATGAAGCGGATTTTCTGAAAGGTGTCGGACTTGGTCATGTCCGCAGCGATGGTCCAGTTGAAAGCCTGGAGCAGCATCATGAGCGTGCCGTAGATCATGGGGGCCTGGAAGATGGAGAAGAAGAGCCGGCCTTTGGTGAGGCGGGGCACTTCGCCGCGGTATTTCACGGGCGTGAGGAAACCGGGCGCGAGATTCGTCAGCAGACGTGCGGGGTCGAAGGCCGGCGCTTCCAGCCGCACGGGCTGCCCATGGGCCGGCTCCACCACCGCAGCGGCGGCGGCGGAGGCTTCGTCGGTAGCTTTACGGGCGGCTGCGGTAGTCTCGGCTACGAATGCCAGGGTGGCGGCGCGCACTTTCTCCCGCATGGCCTCAAGGGAAGCAGGCTGGAGGGAAAGCAGCGTCTTCTCGCCTTCATCTTCATGGTGGAGATCAGTCACTTGGAGTTCCTTGAACATGGCCGCCAGTTCCGTGTGGAGGGGACCGGCCGGCGCGAGCCATGCGCGGGTGGAGTCCTCAGTGCGCTGCTGGGCGAGTTTCAGACGGGAACCGGCGGCGGCGGCGGCGGATTCCTGCACATTGCGCAGCCGGCCATCGTCCGCCTGCACACCCGTCTGCTGCGTGCTCTCGTGGTAGCGTTTTTTGCCGGCGGAGAGTTGCTGCTCGCGCTGCACGGTGGCATCGAGAATGGCGAGGCAGTTTTCCGCGTCGCGCAGCAGGCGCAGGCGCAGGAGGGCCGCGCGGTTGGCTGGGGTGAGGGCTGGAAGCGTGACGTCGGCTCCCGTTTCCGGCAGAAGCCCTGGCTGGAAATTCACGGCAAACGCATGACTGCGCGTCCACACCGGCGGCGCGGCGGGTGGTTCCGGCGAAGTCACCACGCACTGGAGCGCGGGCACGCCGGTGGCCAGGGTGGTGAAGAGTTCCCGGTCCTCGGCTGGCAGTTTTTCCTCCGCGCTGCCGCAGAGCAGCAGCAAGTCCGCGCGGTCCGTCATCAGCGAGAGTAGTTCCGGGCGGCGGCGCAGGGTCTCGAGGCTGTCCGGCAGCAGCAGCGACGTGCCCGCACAGCCGCGGGCGGCGGCCAGGGTGAGGCGCAGCGGCTGGGCCACACTGGCCACGGCACTTTCCGGCGAGCGGTCCACGGCTTCCAAGGCGCGGAGAAAGGCCTCCGGCTCGCTGAACTGCCGGCGCTCCCGCCCGTCGTCCACCATGAACCCGTGCTCATGCAGTTGCACCTCGATGAACGTCACCCGCGGTGGCACGATCACCATGCAAAGCGGATGCCGCGCTTCTCCGCCGCCCATGAGCGACTCCAGCACCGCGCGGCGTGCGGACTCCTCGAGTCCCAGGATCAGCACCGTGAGCGGGCGCGCTTCGCCGCCCTCCAGCAGGCTGTGCGCCATGCGGCTGAGCGGCGTCTCCGCCAGCCCGCTCTCCTGCGCATTGGCCAGTTCGCAAATACCGCCGAGCAGCCCGCGCAGGCGCGGTGACAGGGAAATACCAATGGACGGGGCGAGGCTCATGAGCCGTATCAAAGCGCTGCTTCCGGGTGCTGCAAATCAAAAACTCCCGGGACGGCAAAGTTGCACTGCCCTCGCGACTTTGCTAAGAGTTGACGCAACGTCCAAACTTTTTTCTTCCGCTGCCCATGACCACCGCTGCCGCTCTTCACCTTCTTGGCCTCCACCCCGCCGCCACGGCGGAAGAAATCGGACGCGCCTATGCACAGCGGCGTTCGGAACTGGCCGCCAGCGGGGCGAGAGCGCCCACACCGGGACTAAAGGCCAAGTATGCGCAGCAGACGGCAGAACTGGATAATGCCTTCCGCATCGCCATGGAAGCGCTGCTCCACCCGCAGAATCTGCCTTTTCTCCAGCCGGTAGAGATTTCCACCTCCCCCACCCCGCCTCCTGCACCTCCCGCGCCGTCACCGCCATCACTGCCGCCATCACTGCCGCCAGTGGAGATTCCCGTGGCACCGCTTCCGGCACTGGTCCCTTCCGGAGAGGCATCGGCGGCAGGCTGGAAAAGGCCATGGATCCTCGCCTCCTCTGCCGTCCTGCTGGTGGCAGCGGCAGCGGCGGGCGGCGGATGGTGGATGCAGTCCGTGAACGACCGCCGCGAGGCGGAGCGTCGGGAGGCGGACCGCCAGCGCGCGGAGGAAGAAAAACGCCCCGGAGATCCCTCGCGCGCCACTAAAGCAAATCCCTGGACCAACTCTCTCGGCATGAAGTTCGTTCCCGTGCCGGGCACCACCGTTGTGTTTTGCGTCCACGAGACGCGCAGCAGGGACTTCGCTGCCTTCAGGGCCGATCCTGCCAGCGGATACACCATGACTGACGACAACTGGAAGACCTGCAAATACGGAGAGGTGCCTGTGGGCCGCGGGGCCAGCGAGAGCGCGGACCAGAGCAGCCATCCCGTGGCCAGTGTCTCATGGCTGGATGCCGTGGCCTTCTGTGAATGGCTCTCCAAAAAGGAAGGCAATACCTACCGCCTGCCTACAGACCGTGAATGGAGCGTGGCCGTCGGCATCCCGCAGGAGCCCGAAGGCACGCCTAACGAGCTGGATGGCGGCGTCGAAGATGAGTATCCCTGGGGCGGGAACTTCGACGCCTCCAGCATCACCGGCAACTATGCCGATTCCGTGGCCGCAGCGAAGCTCGGCCTCACGCCCATCGCAGACTATACCGACGGGTTTGCGACCACTGCGCCGGTGATGAGTTTCACTGTCAACCAGCACGGCCTCTACGACATGGGCGGCAATCTTTGGGAATGGTGTGGCGACTGCGAACATGGCACCGATTCTCTGGGGGAGAACAAGACACTAACATCAAGCCGTGTGCTGCGGGGCGGTTCCTGGAACCTCAATGACCAGTCGTATCTCCTCTCTTCGAACCGCTACTACTACGATCCCGGTTATCGTAACTACGGCAGCGGGTTCCGTGTGGTGGTGGTGGCGGGGTCCGGCGGCTAGGCTCACTTCTTACCCTCTGCTTTCCGGGCGAAGCCCTTACTCTTCTCCGCTCTGCGGCGAAATTTTTTTGGGAAAAACGGGAGGCGGTGAAACTTCCACGGAACGACTGGCTTTTCGTGGCCGAGACCACGCCTTGAGCAGGCCGGTGGAGTTCCCCTCTTTGGAAAACTGGTACCACGCGAAGACGGACTGAGTGAGGCGCGGGAGGTCGCCTGCCGCAGTGAGGCGGCGCACGCGGGCCTCGTGGCGGCGTTTGGTGGCACCGTGGACGCGGGGCGCGAGGCCGGGGTGGAACAGGAAGCCACAAAAAGGCACGCCCTCCCGGCAGGCCAGCAGGCGGCTTTTCGGCAGAGCCAGTTCCAGGTGGAGAGCGGCGAGGTGCCGCACGATGCCGGCGTGCAGTTCCCAGAGGCGCGGCTTGTCATCAGAGAATAGCAGGAAGTCATCGGTGTAGCGGGCATAGGCTCCGTGCTGCTGGGCTTCCGTGATCCAGTGGTCCAGCGGGTCGAGAATGAAGTTTCCCCAAAGCTGGCTGGTAAGATTCCCGATGGGCAGGCCGCACGGACGCGACCGGCCAGGCGTGGTATGGCTGGCCAGCAGCAGGCGGATGAGTTCCAGGACACCGGGACAACGGACGGGCCGGGAAAGCCGCTCGAAAATCACAGCATGGTCTATGGAGTCAAAGAACTTCCTGACATCGCATTTGAGGACGAAGCGGAACCGGCTGGTGAGGCGGCGGACGCAATCCCGCGCGGCGGTGGTGCCTTTCCCCTCCTGACACGAGAAACTGCGGGGGATGAAGCGGCGCTCCAGCAAAGGCTGGAGCAGGGCGCAGACGGCGTGATGCACTACGCGGTCCGCGAAGGGCGCGGCGGCGATGGTGCGGCGCTTGGGATCGTGGATCTCAAAGAACCGGTAGCCAGCGGGCCGCCAGGTGCCGGCGCTCAACTCCCGGTGCAGGCGGAGCACTTCCATTTCCCGCCGCTGCCACCATGCCTCCACATCCGGGCGGCGGCTCTTTCCCTGCCGGGAGCGCGCCGCGGCGGCCAGCAGGTTTTCCAGGGACGCCACCGCCGTCAGCGTACAGGGTGCAGGTTTGACCTTCATCCTATGCAGACTTCACCGCCTCCCATTCTTACCATCATTGAGGAATTTCTCGGCTGGACGCTCGATCGCACGGCAGACTTTCCCAAATCCCACCGCTTCACCTTTGGCCAGCGAATGGATCTGCTCATGCTGGCCGCCGTGGAGCACACCGTGGCCGCGCGCTACGATGCCTGGGCCCGCCCGGCGGAACTGCGCGCGCTCAACCTCGTGCTGGAAAAGTGTCGCGTGCTCTGGCGTCTCGTGCAGGCCCGGCAGTGGATCAGCCAGCGCCAGTTGCTCTTTGCCGCGCAGAAGCTGGATGAGATCGGGCGCATGGCCGGGGCATGGCTCAAGGCCTCTGAAAAGAAACACCCGTGATCCCGCCGGGCGGGACCACGGGCAGGCACTGCGTCTTATCCCCGGCACCGGACGGCTGCCATCTCCGTCGGCGCTGTGTTTTTTCCGGGGGGCAGGGCGGCGGGTTAGGCTCACTTCTTGCCACTGGCCGGGCAGCCACGGGAGCCACCCGGCATCACGGCGATCTTTCAAGGCCGTGGCCTTGCCGCCGGACCCCGCCACCACCACCACACGGAACCCGTTGTTGTTGTTACGATTACCGGGATCGTTGTTGTTGCGGTTCGATGAGAGGAGATTCGACTGGTCATTGTTGTTCCAGGAACCGCCCCGCAGCACACGGAGGTCCGCCGCCGCTCTGCTTCTCCAGGTGTCTGCGCACGCTACTGGCTTCACGGCCTCAACCTCCCCGGAAAATTTGCGTATCATCCCCGGGTCGCCAGCGGAGGGGCCGGCGGGGCATCCTCCAGCACCCGCGCCTGGGTAATGTGCGCCACCGTGATGCGCCGGCTGGGCCCATCGCGAAAGACACAGTGCAGCGTACGCTCATCTGGCGTGATCAGCATCCACTTGGGATGCTCCACTCTCACCACTGTCCCATCAGAGAGGCTCAACTCAAACGGATGGAAGGGACGAGCGTCCTGGAGGTCTATTATTTCAGCAATACTCATTTTCCCGTATGTAGCACATGCCTCCCGTTTTTTCCAAAACTTTTTCCGCCGCTCCGAGGAGGTTGCTTGCTCAATAAGAAGGTAAAAAAGTAAAGGGTAAGGAGCCTAGCCGCCGGACCCCGCCACCACCACCACACGGAACCCGTAGTAGTTGTAACGATAACCGGGATCGTAGCAGTTGCGGCGCGACGAGAGGAGATACGACTGGTCATTGTTGCCCCAGGAACCGCCCCGCAGCACACGGGATCCTGAATTGCCGCCTGAATACGGGTCCTGGCACCATTCCCAAGCATTCCCGCCGAGGTCAAAGAGGCCGGGGGGATTAGCATCGAAGCTGCCCGCCGGCGAAGTGGTGGCGAATTTATCCGCCGGGACCGTGCTGCCGTAGTAGTTGCCCGCGCCCTTCGGCGGCGGCCACGCTTCGCCCCAGGGGTATACACCGCGGATGGTGCCGCTCTTCTCTGAGGGCGTGCCGTCCGCTCTTTCCTTGAGGCCCACAGCGCAGCTCCACTCATGGTCGGAGGGCAGCCGGTAGCTCCATCCGGCTTTGAGTCTGCCGGCGGTCTGCTCTGCAGTGGTGAGCCACTGGCAGAAGGCGGTGGCATCCTCCCATGAGACATTCACGGCAGGATGGGTGTCGCCGGCTTTGGCATTGTCCCATGAGCGTTTCGTGGCGGTGGCAAAGGCCGCGTAGTCCTGCTCTCTCGTCTCCCAGATGGAGAAGAAGACCCGCTTCCCGTCCGTGGGCCCACCGCCGGAGATGGTGACGGGCACAAACTTCATGCCGGGACCATTGACGAAGGGAGCGCCTTTGGTGGCCCAGTCTGGGTTGCGGCGGCGGTCTGAGGCATCAGCCTCGGCTGCTTTGTCCGCGGCGGCTTTGGTCCCGGCCGCTTTGGCGTCAGCGGCAGACTTTTCAGCAGCATTCTGGTCGGCAGCCATTTTCCATGCGATGCCGCCCGCTGCCAGCACCGCCAGCCCGGCGGCGGCGGCGATAAGAGCCCGGCGGGGAATGGGTCCCGGTATCCGGGGCCGGACGAGCCCGTCCCCGGAAGCGGCAGCGGAGTCCATTTCCGGCCCCCCCACCACTAAGACGTCCGGTGCAGCAGGCACGTCCGGTGCAGTAGGCCGTGCAGCAGGGAGCGGCTTGGGTACCGGGGGCTGTGAAGCCGCTTGCCGCAGCATCCGCAGTTCTTCCATCAGCTCCTGATTCTGCCGGATGATCTCATCCACCCGGGGATCAGCCGCCGCTGACGGCTCCGATATATGAGGCGCAGTGAGCGGATGATTCGGAGCCGCAGCCATGGCCATGCGAAAGGCCTCGTCCATCTGGTTCATCGCCTGCTGATGCTTGGCCTTCAGCCCCGGCGTGGGTGCCGCCGCATGGGCAGCGGCCAGCCCAGCTTTGAGGTCGGCATACTTTTGGCCAATGGCCGCTGCCTCCGCCGCAGCGGGGAGTCCGAGGAGTTGGAAGGCTTGGTCGCGGGTCATGGTGCGGTCTGCTATCGCTGAAAACTGAACGCTGGAAACTGAAATCTCATCCCGTCATTGCATTGCCATGCCGGGCGCGCAGAGTGACCGCATGATCGCAGGAATAGACCTCGGGACCACGTTTTCAGCAATCGCCACGGTGAATGCCTCCGGGGTGCCGGTGCTGCTGCCGGACCGGCATGACGCGAATGTTTTCCATACGCCGTCGGTGGTATGCATTGACCGGCGGGGACGGCTGGCGGGGGAAATGGTGGAGACGCTGCTGGAGGATGACCCGGGGCTGAATGTGTGCCGGTTCGCCAAGGCTGACATGGGCACGGCGCAGACGATCTACACGGACGAGGATGGATTCGGCTACCCGGCGCATGCGGTGAGCGCCTGTGTGCTGGCCAAGCTGAAACGGGACGCGGAGACGAAGACGGGGGAGGAGATCACGCGGGCGGTGATCTCTGTGCCGGCGCATTTCAATGAGGCGCAGCGCCGGGCCACGGTGGACGCGGGCCGGCTGGCGGGGCTGCCGGTGGCGGGCGTGGTGGAGGAACCGGTGGCCGCAGCGACTTTCTCCGCACTGACGAAGGCGAAGGACGACCGCACGCTGTTCATCTTCGATCTCGGCGGCGGCACGCTGGATGCGACGGTGCTGCAAAGCACGCCGGAAGGTCTCTACGTGCTGGCCACGGAAGGCTCGGAAAATCTGGGCGGACGAAATTTCGATGAGGTCATCATGGACATCGTGCGAGGCCAGTACCGCGAGCAGCACCGTGCGGACCCCGGCCATGACCGCGAAGTGCAACAGCGGCTGCGCCGGCTGTCCACGGAATTGAAACTGGAACTGTCCGCACAGGGTGGGGCCATTGCCACGCGCCCGCTGGTGCTGGCGGGCCGCCCGCTGCGGGTGACGGTGAACCGGAATCAATTTGATCTCGCCGCCGCACCCTGGCTGGAGGCCTGTCAGGAAGTCTGCGAACGCGCGCTGGCCGCCGCACGCATCGCCTGGCAGCAGGTGGACGATCTCATTCTCACCGGCGGCAGCAGCCAGCTTCCGTGCGTGGAGCGGATGCTGCGCCAGCTCTCCGGCCTGGCGCCGGAGCGCATCACCCGCAGCCACCCGCGCGCCGCCGTGGTCTATGGCGTGGCCCTGCTGGCGGAACAACTCTACGGCGACAAGCCGACGCAGGCCCCACCGCTCTTGCAATCCGTGAGCACCAATGAACTCGGCCTGCGCGTGTTCGACACGCAGCGCAACGAACGCATCTTCGAGAAGATGATCGGCAAGAACGAGCCGCTGCCGGTGCGCGCCGGGAAGTTGTTCTATGTGGACACGCGGAAGTCGGACTCCGTGACGCTGGAAGTGCTCCAGCGGAAGGACAGTTTCCTTCCTGTGGAGACTCTGGGCGAGCACCTCTTCGCGGGCCTTCCCCGCGGTCATGCGGCGCGTCCTTTGGAGGTGGAACTCGGCTACGGACGCGATGGTCGCGTCACCGTGCGCGCCGTGGATGTGGACAGCGGTCTGAGCGTGGAGGGCGAAGTGAAAGACGAAGCGGAGAGCAACCTCATTGATTTGCGCCAGCGTCTGGAACGGCTGCCGCTGCTGGGGTGACTGGCACTGCATCCAGCGCCCCGACTACGGCGGCGGCGAAATTTACTTCGACGGCAAACTCATTCGCAAGGACGGCAAGTTCGTCCTGCCGGAGCTGGAGTCGCTAAACTAAGGACTGCCCTCACGGGTTGCAGGCTCCTTGCATACGAATACTGTCGGCACCCATGACCTGCTTTTTCCGATTCCTCGCCGCTACCCTCGTCTGTTTCCTCGCCAGTTGCTCTTCCACTCCCAAGAACACCGAAAGTGTTTACAGCGGGAGGCGTGCCGTCATTGTGAACGGCGAAGCCTCCGCCCCGAGCAATGCGCCTTCCGCCGTAAAGCGGGCCATTGCTGCCGCCAACAATATCAACCATCTGCCTTACCAGTTCGGTGGCGGCCACGGACGGCCCTGCTACGGGCTCGACTGCTCCGGCTCCACTTCCCACGTCCTGCGCGCCGCCGGGCTCATTGACGGCTCCATGCCGAGCAAAGGATTCCTCAAATACGGCAAATCCGGCCCCGGGAAATACATTACCATCTTCGCCCGCGACGGCCATGTCTTCATGACGATTTGCGGCCTCCGGTTCGATACCACCAGCGGTGGCAGCGGCCACGTCGGCCCTCGCTGGATGACCAAGCCACGCAGCACGAAGGGCTTCAAGCTCCGCCATCCGCCGGGCCTGTAGTCGCATCCGGTCGCAGCACGCCGTCCGAGAGCACCTTTGCCCGCAGCCCGCCGCGGTTCTTCAGCGAACCCTCGGCACCGGGGTGAAATGCCTCCTCCATCCAGTTGCACGGACTGCACTCGGCCATCCCGAGGAATCGCACTCCCTGCAGGGTGAATTCCTGGCCGATGAGCGCATTCAGATCCACTCCGCTCACGATGATATTCCGCCGGAACACTCCCGGCCCGCGGTCCCACACCTGGAACTCCGCGCACAGCGACTCATAAACTTCGAGGCTGAAGAAAGTGACCTGCCCCTTGTAGTCCTCCTTCCAGCCGAAGAACCGGTCGCCCTCGATCCCCTGCCCTGACACCAGCCGCGCCTCCTCCAGTTCGACCAGCGGAGCCGTGCCCGCAGGCTGACCGTGGTGACCGAAGTAGTTGTGCTCCGGGCTGATGAAGATGTGGGCGATGCGCATGGGGGACAGGGAGTCCCGCCCCGGCGCCTCTGCAACCCCGGCCCGTGGCACCCCGGACAGCATTGGGGATTTCCCTGTCATTGGCTTCCAAGCCGCGCATCCGATCTCCGGGTGCGCGGCTTTTTGTTTTGGTGCCACCCCTGCATGCCTGCTTCACTTCTCCAACAGCCGGCGGATGCCACCCATGAGGACGTCCTCCACCTGCGGCGCGACGAATGATGCATCCGCCCCTGTTTCGTAGCCACCCTCCAGATAAGAAATCGCGGTCCCGATGTAGCCGGGGCCGTAATCGCCGTAGGCAGCCATCGCGACTTTCAGTTCAGGATGCAGCTTCTTCGCAGCGAGTTGGTATTCGACAAACAACTCGCCGGGCATGTGAAGCACACGGACTTTTGGGCCGATCCCGAGACATGTGAGGCGAATCTTCACGCCAGCCTTGCAGCGGCGGAGAAAGGCGAGTTGAGACGCGGCACCGAGGATGTTGCCGGCTTTGGGATTCGTCAGTTCGGCGAGCAGCGTTTCTTCCTTCAAGTTATCCGACGGCGGCAGTGTCACGGACTCGACCCGCCAGATCACGTCCTCCGCAGTGACTGGAAATGGCTCCACACTCTGCCATGCGCGCACGAGTCCATCAGCGAGACGGTTGGCGAGCACAGCGCGGTTGGCGGGATTGCCGTCGTTGTATTTCCCTGCGCCAACATTGCCGCCGGCACCGGTGAAATGCACATGGAGGGCAACCGGCACCTGCTGTTGCCGCAGGAAACGCGCGATGCCCGGGAAGTCGGGATTGGCGATGCCGGTGCGATAGAAGCTCTGAGGGTGAGTGGCGTAATAACTGAGCACGGCGAGCGGCTGATCGCCGTTCCAGAATCCAATAACGCTGACCGCGGCATCAATGACGCCCTCCGGCTCGGCGCGGATGACCGGGTCTTTCGTAGCGGTGAATCGCGTGGCCCGCACCTTGCCGTCCGGCCCCAGGAGGCGGCGGTTGCTGGCGACTTCCTTCACGTCCGCGCTGCCATAACCGGCACGCGTGACAGTCTGCGCTTTCGGCAGCCTCTCGCGGATGGCCTGCGCGGCGCGACCGATGATCTCCCTCGTAAAGAGGTCGTCAAAGCTGACGGGATCGTGGCCATGACTGCGCAGGATCTCCGCCGCCGCGAAGTCAGTCATCGGAGCATCGTGCTGATGCAGCGCATGGACAGTGACGCGCTCCGGCACCGTTCCGGCAGCCTCCGCTAGAGCATCGCAGAAGGCATCGTGCGAACTGTTGGCGATGCCGATCCAGTCCACGGCGCAAATCACGACCGGCTTTTCCATTCCCGTCAGCACAATGCCCCGGCAGCGCAGCGTGAGTTCGCCGGTCTCGCGCATGGGATCGTAGGCAAGCCTGCTGCCGCGGGCGGGGGTCGCGTCCACGTCAAAGGTCGCGAGCTTGAGCGGCGCGGCCTCCACACTGGGAAGAAACAGAACAAGGAAGAGGATGAGGAATTTCATAGTGGAGCGGATTGCGGGTTACTTCACTTCCCACTTCTCGCCGAAGAATCCGGCGTCGAGCACCTTGCCCGGCTGGCGGTCATCAGGCGGAGTGGTAATGTCGAGTACCGCCCAGTCAGGCAGGTGGGGGTTTTGCAGGGAGTTGGTTTTGCTATGGGCCTCGCGAAAAGTAAGGCCACTGTTGAGCACGACGTAGCGGGCGGGGTTGAGTGGATTTGGATAAATGCACACCGGAACGGTGGTGGTCCCGGCAAATGACTTCGCGCCCACCTGCACGCCCGATGCGCTCCACTTTACCGGCAGCGAAGGAAGCACTTTCGCGGTGAGGCTGTTCGCGGCGGCATCGCCCCAGAGGATGAGGTTGTAGGCTTTGATGTCCTCTGCGGTCACCGCCGATGCCTTCTTCAGCCTGACATCGCCGCGCATCATCCAGCGCCAGCGGTCGCGCTGATGAGCGCTTTCCCACTGCACCCACTTTTCCACGGCGGCATTCGCGCAGGCTTTGTCGGGCATCACGTAGAGGAACGGAGCGGTGAAGGCATCGTCTATTGGTCCCTGAAGACCTGGCCGTTTGCCCGGGCCCACCGGTTCGGCAG
The DNA here is from genome assembly GCA_031429155.1 of Verrucomicrobiota bacterium. GTDB lineage: Bacteria > Verrucomicrobiota > Verrucomicrobiia > Verrucomicrobiales > V1-33 > V1-33. The sequence continues at coordinate 11,795 of JANOZA010000159.1, forward strand.
CCGGGCCGATGCGCCACTGGTTGTTCGCCTTCATGAGCAGCACCGCCTTGCCGCCGCCACCACCGCTGAGTGACTGGCCGTCTATCTTCACATCGAGACTGTTTCGTGCCGTCAATTCCAGGCGCAGGGAGGTGACGTTCTGTGTGGTAAGTTCCACGGACGTCACGTTGCTCATCGTCGCGTCCACTCGGGAATCCTTCCAATGTTCTGCGAGACCTGTGACATTCACCCAGTAGAGCTTCGGGTAGTCGAGCGTGCGGCCTTGCCAGTGAATTTGCTGCGGAAGAACGGGGCGCGGCTTGAGCAGTTCCACCATTACCAGCTTCTGCACTTCCTTCTGGACCTCCGGGTGGTACTTGTGCTCCATGCCCGGGCCGATGAGATGCGTCAGGGCGAGACCCTCTTCCTTCAATTCCTGCGTCATGATCTCCGCTGACGCGCGCTGCTTGTCCTTCTCGCCGCTATAGGAAACGAGCGGGACGTTGAGCAGGTTCCTCACGCAGTCGGGCACATCGTTCTGTCCCCACAGTGTCTGCTCCCAAGGAGGCGTGGCCGCGATGATCTCCGGCGAGAGATTCTGATAGCGCCGCACATCCACGAATCCCGCGCCGGTATGCACCACCGCCCATCGGTCGGGATAGTGCGCGCCGAGCAGCCACGCTCCGGCGCCGCCCATGGAAAATCCCGCGAGCGCCAGGTGCTGCGCATCAATGAGCCCTTCGCGCGCTAGCAGGCCGGCGACATCCAGCACGTCCTGCTCCCCGGCGTTTTTGTAGCCGACGCAGAATCGTCCGAACGGATGCACCACGACACAGCCAGGAGGCTGGAACTGCCCCTTCCTCTTCATCCGCTCGGCGATGAAATGCAGGTCTGTGCCGGTATCCGCGCGGCCCCGCAGCCACACCCACGCCGGAGCCCGTGACGCCGGGGCGTTCTCTGGTATCTCCAGCCCGAACGGCTGCGGCGAGCCATCTATCGGACTGTAATAGCCGCGCACGACCAGCCCCTTCGCCTTGAGCCAGGGAAACTCCCCGCGCCGCAGCGACTCGATGCGCCGCGCAGCCTCGCCGAGCAGTTCCGACGCCTTCGCGGTGTCGTCGGGCTTGAAGAATTCCTCCAACTCCAGCGCATAACGCACGGCTTTGAGAAAGACCTCAGCGTTGGCGTTTTCGCGCTTCTTTGGCAGGCCCGAGAACGATTGCGTGAGCCGTGTGAGTTCCGCCTGGAGCGGAGCGCGTGCGGCGTCGGAAATCTTAGCGCCCGCCGGCGGGAGGATGCGGCGCACGGGCGGGATGTCCTGCGCGGACAGGATGGTGACGGAGAGGACGAAAACGGCAAGGAGCGGTCTGATCATGGAGTCTTCCTTCATCGCTGTGCCCGGGGAAGCAAAACCGCGTGAACGGAATTCCGCGGGGCATCAATTTCAGAATCCTGCTTGCCGCTTTCGTGAGGCTGGTCTTCCGCAGTCCATGCACTACTCCTACGAAGATCTCGCCGGCATGATTGATCACTCGCTGCTGCATCCGACGATGACGGATCAGGATCTCGATGACGGCTGCCGGCTCGCTGCGCAATACAAGGTCGCCTCCGTCTGCATCAAGCCCTACGCGGTGAAGCGCGCCGCCAGTCTGCTGTCAGGCACGGGTGTGAAAGTGGGCGCGGTTATCGGCTTCCCGCACGGCAATTCCTGCACCGAGTCGAAGCGTTATGAGACCGAGCTCGCCTGCCGCGACGGCGCGGTGGAAATTGATATGGTGGTGAATGCCGGCAAGGCGCTCTCCGGTGACTGGGACTATGTAGAGACGGACGTGAAGGCCGTCTGCGACGAGGCGGCCCGTCACGGAGCGAAGGTGAAAGTGATTTTTGAAAACGACTTCCTCGCCAATGGCGGCGCCGGCCTGACGAGCGATGAGTTTAAGATCAAACTGTGCCAGCTCTGCGAACGTGCGGGCGCGGCGTGGGTGAAGACTTCCAGCGGCTATGGCTTCGTGAAGCAACCGGACGGCAGTTACAACTACAAGGGCGCCACCGAGCACGACCTCGCACTCATGCGGGCGCATGTTTCCGATAGTGTGCAGGTAAAGGCCGCCGGCGGGGTGCGCGATTTGGACGGCCTCATCAAGGTGCGCGACCTCGGCGGCTCCCGCTGCGGTGCCACGGCGACAGCGGCGATGCTTGATGAATACCGCCGGCGGGCATCGGGGTCGCAGGGGACCAGTGGCGGCAGGATTGGTGAGGGCGGCTACTGAGCGGGCCGCTGCTCTTTGTTGGCGAACATCACATCGTCGTCGCCATTGAAGAAGTTGATCAGGTTCTTCGTCGCGCGCATCGCCTGACGGGGCACACTTTCATAGGTGCGGCTGCCGATGTGCGGCGTGATGAGCGCCTTTGGGTGATGGAGCAGCGGGTGGTCAGCGGGTGGCGGTTCGTGGTCCATCACGTCGGCCGCGTAGCCTGAGAGGTGGCCGCTGTTGAGGGCGGCGAGGACGGCATCGGTGTCCACGAGTTCTCCCCGGGAGGTATTCAGAAGCAGCGCGCCCTTCGGCAGTTTCGCGATGCGCTCGGCGTTGATGAGGTGGCGCGTCTCATGGCTCAGCATGGTGTGGAGCGTGAGGATTTCCACGCAGGGCAGCATGACATCCAGCGAGGCGTGCCGGGTGATGTGCTGCTGCTGCGCGAACTCCTCCGGCCAGTAGTTCCCAAAGCCATGCACTTCCATGTCGAAGCCCCGGCAGCGCTTCACCATTTCCTGACCGATCCGCCCCAGGCCCACCACGCCGATGCGTTTGCGCCAGAGTTCGTTGCCCGTGATGCGCGTCCACTTCCCTTCGCGCGTGGCGTTGACGCTTTCCACGAGATTGCGGACAAAGGCCAGCAGCAGGCAAAAGGTATGCTCCGCGACCGTCGTGTGATTCACGCCGGGAGTGAAAAGCACGGGGATGCGGTGCTCCTTGCACGCCCCGAGGTCTATCTTGTCGAGCCCGATGCCATACTTGCTGATCACTTTGAGCCGCGGCTGTGACCTCGCGAGCACGGCTTCCGTTATCGCGTCATCGCCGCAGAGCAGACCATCGAACTGCCCGGCGAGTTCCATCATCCTGGCCTCGCTGAGCGGCCCGCGCTCGAATACGATTTCGTAGCCCTGAGAGTTGAGCAACTCATGGTGCGCGCCGGGAGTATCCTGATAGCTGGTGGTGGAAAGGAGAATGCGTTTCGTGGACATGCGCGCCGACAGTGAAGCGACGGGCGGGGCCGGCAATACGAAATCCTCTACCAGCGGATGACGCTGGCGGCCCATGCGAACCCTGCGCCAAAGGCGACGAGGAGGATGTTGTCGCCTTTCTTGATGGCTCCCGAGCGGACGGCTTCATCCAGCGCGATGGCGATGGCGGCGCCGCTGGTGTTGCCGTATTTGTGCAAATTCAAAAAGGCGCGCTCGGGGGGGAGGCCGAGG
>JANOZA010000160.1:0-12611 GCA_031429155.1 Verrucomicrobiota bacterium
TCCACCGCCACGGCGATGCCAAAAAAGTCCAGGGACATATTGTCTGCGGCGGTAATCTGCGCCTGCCGGGGCCATGAGGTGCCGTTGCGTTCGTAAACATAGACCGCGCCATTGCCGAGAGCCCACGAGGGGGCCGCCACCACCGCGGTGCCGCCGTGCAGCGCCACCGCAAAGCCAAAGAGGGGATTCCCAAAAGTAGAGACCGGCTGCGGACCCTGTTCAAAGAGCCGCGCCTCCTGACTCCACACGCCACCCGTCCGGCTGAAGATCCATGCCGTACCATTGCCGGCGGCATCACCGGAGGCACCTATGAGAGCGGTTCCGCCGTCCAGAGCCACCGCATTGCCGAATTTGCCTCCCGCCGCGCCGCTGGAGGGCGTCAATCCGGCTGCAAACTCATAGCTGGTTCCAGTGCCGGTAAAAACAGACACACTGCCGGCATCGTTTCCAACGGCGGTATCATCACCCGGAGAGCCAGCGAGAATAGTGTCGCCGCTCACCGCCAGAGCAGCGCCGAATTGATCTCCGGCAGCCGGCGCCGGAGGAGAAAACGCTCCCGCTGGCTGCCAGACAACTCCGGTGCGACGAAAGGCAACCGCACGGCCCGCATCGGCACCCGCTCCCGTATCACCAAACGGCGCTCCCACTACGGCCGTGTCGCCGGACAGGGCTACCGCCGTGCCAAACTTGTCGCCCGCCGCGAGCTGATCAGCGGAAAGTTTAGCCTGCTTGCTCCATGTGGCGCCGGAGCGCACGAACACGTAGGCGCTGCCCGCATCCGCACCGGAGACCGTATCGTCCAGCGCTGCCCCGATCAGCACCGTGGAGCCGGAGGCGGCGATAGCGGTCCCCAGCGCATCCCCGGCAAAATCATTGTCGCTGAACAGCGTGGCCTGCGAAGACCAGACCGCGCCATTGCGGACAAAAGCGAAGGCGGCACCAATGTCCGCATCCGTGCCGATGCTCACAGAAGGCGCGCCTGCGAGGATGGTCTCCCCGCTCGCGCTCACGGCACTGCCAAAGCTGTCTTCGGCCGCCGCACTGGCGGAGGTGAGCTTCTGCTGCTGACTCCATGCGGTCCCGTTCCGCACAAAAACGTAGGCACTGCCGGCGTTGGCGAGGTTTGTGGTGTCGTCTCCCGGTGCGCCGGCGGCCACCGTATTACCGCTCACAGACACCGCACTCCCGAATACGTCGCCCGCCAGACCATCACCCGTAGTGAGCTTAGCCTGCTGGCTCCATGTCGTGCCATTCCTCACAAAAACGTAGGCACTGCCCGCATCCGTCTGCGTCCCCAGGTCGTCCAGCCACGCACCAACCACCGCAGTGTCCCCTTCCACCGCACAGGCGGCTCCAAATTGATCCAGACTCGTACTGTCACCCGCGATCAGCTTGGCCTGCTCACTCCAGACAGTGCCGTTCCTCACAAACACGTAGGCACTGCCCGCATTGGTCCGGCCTCCCGGATCATCGTAGGCGGCACCCGACACGATCGTATTCCCCGAGAGGGCGACCGCCTCTCCCATCCTGTTATAAAGCGTGCCGTCGGACGCGGTCAGTGTGGCCTGCTGACTCCAAACACCGCCGCTGCGCGCATAGATCTGGATTCTGCCGGCGGGCTGCGGCGATATGAAGTCCGCCTTCATCCCCATCGCCAGCGTGTCGCCGCTGAGCGCTACGCCGGCGGGGTTCCATGTGCCCGTGGCATCGCCCACGAGGCGCGCCTCCTGCGTCCACACTGTTCCCTGACGCACATAGACATAGACCGGCCCATTGTCGTAAATGCCTCCAATTGTCGCAATGACCGCCGTATTCCCGCTGAGAGCCACTGCGCGGCCAAAGTTGGTGTTATTGCTGTCAGGCACTCCTATTTTTGCCTGCTGGTGCCATGAGTTACCGCTGCGAACAAAGATGTAGGCCGCACCGCGACCGGAGGAGCCAGCGACGGCACCGTAGAAGGCCCCTGCGATGGCGGTATCCCCCTCCACCGCCAGCGAATAGCCCAGTCGCGCCGAGCCTTCGTTGAGCCGCACCTCCGCCAGGCGCTGTTCCGCCAGCGCAAACAGTGGATCAATCGTCACCGGATAAGCCGCCCCGACATCTTCCACGATCAGATCGAGGGTCGCTTCACCGGTCTTCATGCGCGCCGGAAGCGGCACGCCGTGTGAATCCCATGCGTGGATGCCTTTATATTCCAGAACCACGCCCCTGCCGGGCTGCTCGAACAAAACACTCTGACCATCCTCCTGCAGGGCTCCGACCAGATTTCCCTCCAGCCGGAAGCGCAAGACCGCCGGGCCGTCCCCGCCCGCCGGTTTTTGGAAAAGCGTGACGCCGTGCTTCAGCCCGTCCTGACCATTCACAAACCACTGCTGCAGTGCACCGCCGGTTGCCGTCACCGTCACCCCGTTCCCCGCTCCCTCAACGACACCGCCGTTCTGCGCAGCCAGCGCCTCCCCGCGCCCCGCGGCCTCAAGGCGCAGAGCCACCGACCATTCCTCTCCGTCAGCCCGCGGGGCGCGCCCGCTCGCCACCTCCACTCCGTCACGGCTGAACCACGCCCGCAACTGCTGCGACGGATTCGCCGCGAAAAACACCGCCCCGCGCCCATCAGGATCATCCGGTGCCAGTCGCTCCACCTCACAGCGCGCCGCCGCCAGCGCCTCGTCAAGCGTGGCGTAACCCGCACCGGCAGTGGTCTCGCCAGACCTGCCAGCCACCGCCGCTTTGAGTGAGTTGCCGCGAGGCGGCGCAGTGCTCCCAGTCGTTCGTTCATCGCCAGAGCAAAGCTGCGCGGAAAACAGGCAACAGAGACAGGACAGCAGGAGGAGGCGGGCTTTCATAGGGAAGTTAGGGAAGCGAAACCCCGGATGCGGTAGAATACCGGCGGGACCAAGTCTGAGGGATCCGTGAGGCTGACCTGGCCGTCGGTGGCGAGCGGCGGGTTTGACGGCACGGGAAAGGATGCGACCGGAAGCCAGGGGCCGATGGCGGCATTGGCCGTATGCTCCAGAGTGTAGCCGCGTCCGGCTCTACCGGGGGCGGTGAGAGTGCAGGCGCCGGCGGTTTTGGTGATGGTGAGGATTCTCAGGAAGTCGGCGCGGTTGTTGGGATTGGTACCGGCGGCGTGTTCCTGGATGTTCGACCTGCCGTCGGCGTCGGGATCAACTGGTTTATATGCAGACTGATCCATCGCTTCAATTTATTTCTCCCTCATCTCCACCACTCCGTCCTGAAGCGGCTCACCGCGTTTTAGGGCTTCGAGGAAGAAGCGGGAGGGACCGTCGCCGTCGTGGCCGCGGAGAGAGTTGGCTTCGGTGAAGTGGGCTTCAGCGGATTCGGGATCGTTGGCTTCGAGAGCGGTGAGGGCTTCGTGGTAGGCGGTGATCCAGGCGGGTTCCTCCTCCTGGCGGATGGGGCCGAGCAGTTCGTGGACGATGGTAATTTCGTCGCGGCCTTTCACTTTGAAACGCCCGACACGACGGGTGCGGAACTCCTGGCCGAGGGGCTGACGGATGGCGTCGCTCAGGAGGATGCTGGTGCCGAGGAGTTTGTTGAGTCCCTCAAGACGGGAGGTGAGGTTTACGGCGTCGCCGATGAGGGTGTAGTCCACATGGCGGCTGCTCCCGATGTTCCCAGCGACGACTTCGCCCCAGTGGAGGCCGATGCGGGTCTTCAGGTTCTCGCCCTCGACCACGAGTTTGTCATTCTCGAAGAGTTTCCATGCGGCGCGCACTGCCTTGCCGGAAGCATCGGGATCGGGCAGCGGCGCGCCCCAGGCGGCGAAGATGGCATCGCCGATGAATTTGATGATGACGCCGTCGTGGTCGAAGATGTGGCCGGTGGTGTTCTCAAAGTAGCCGTTGAGGATGTCCACGATGCGCTCGGGTTGGCGGACGCGCTGGCACATGTCGGTGAAGGATTCGATGTCGGTGAACATCATGGCCACATGGATCTTATCGCCACCGGGCTTGAGGGTGAAGTTTTCCTCCGTGAGCCGGTCCAGCATTTTGGGAGAGAGGTATTTGGCGAAGGCCTCCCGGAGGACGCGCTTTTCCTCGGTCAATTTCTTGCTGACAAACCTCTCGACATAGAAGTGCACCGCAATGCTCCAGCCGAGGGCGAGCGGAAGCTGGAGGAATGCCGCGACGCTCCACGGGAACCAGACTTTGCCGTAATGGACCGCCAGGATGCCGGCGGTAATGAAGATCACGGCGGCGCTGACGGCAATGACGGTGGCGGGAATCGGGCGCAGACGCGGAAGGCCGGCTCCTGCGCAGAGGCCGGCGAGGACCACGAACAGGATATCGAAGCCGTGGCTGGAGCGGGTGAGCCAATTGGCGCGCAGGAGATTGGCGAGGAGGTTGGCGTTGATTTCCACGCCGCTCATCAGCGGGAGATTGCCGCGGGAGTCAAAGCGATGGAAGGGTGTGGAAAACAAGTCCTGGCCAAGCGCGGCCCCGGCGATGCCGGGCCTGCCGCCAACGATCACGATCCGGTCGCGCAGGAATCCCGGCTCCACGCCGTCGAGCACGTTCTGCGCGCTGCACGAGCGAAATGGCGGATCCGCTTCCGGGTCATGCGCGTCGGGCGGCGGCCCCGCGTAGTTGATCCAGCGGGGCCCGAGGCGGGTGGGTTCTTCGAGCTTCGCTCCCAAAGCGATGGCGGCCTTCCAAGTGAGGGAAGGCTCGTCACGCGTGCCGGTGGCGAGTTCGCGCACGGTGAATTTTTCATCGTGAACAAAAGCAACGAGACCGAAGTCATCGGCGGCGGCAAGAAGCCCATCAGCAGGCGGGATTAGTTGCTCCATTACCACTCCCGTCTGACTCTTCTGCTCCCGTCCGCAGGCGAGGAAGACGTGACGACGGCGCTGGCCCGGCAGCGGATTACCGGCAGCATCCACTCCGCGAAAGCGCAGCATGGCCCCGGCAAAGGCTTCGTCCAGCTTCGGGTCATCGGAAGGACGATCGAAAATGATATCGTAGAGGACAGCTTTGGCTCCGGCCGCTCCGATCTTGTCGAGCAGCGCAGCCTGCTGCCGGCGGTCGAGAAAGCCTCCGCTGAACTCATCAATATAGACGAGCCGCACGTCGTCCGCGGCACCGGCGCGGTGCATCTTGAATGGCAGGTCGTAGCTTAGCGTGACGAGTGATCCGCCGGACTGTGCGAGCGCGAGACAACCGGCAGCAACCGTCAGGACCGCACCAACAGCAGCCGCAACCATGCGCGTGCGCTGCTCGGTGGCCCACAGCCAGGCATGCCACTGGTTAAGCCACGCCCGCAGCCGCCGGGCAACGGTCAGGCCGACGGGAGTTTCAGGAGCGGTGTTGGGCGGACTCATGGACTGGCGGTATAATGCCCCCCTGCATCAAGGAATCTCCGCCACCACCCGACAAAACCTCCGTGTCTGCGGCACCGGGCTGACGAGCCAGTCCACTTCCGCATCGCTGGTGGTGGCGGCGCGGGTTTGCAATGTCTGCCATGCACCGGTCGGCGCGCTGTTACTCTCCAGCCGGTATCTGCGCCCTGCCTTCGCCGTGAACCGGATGTGCAGCCCCGCGGCGTCAGTGACCGATATAGCGGTGAACGCGCTCGCGCCGCTGTTGGGATTCGTCACGGCGATGTATTCGTCCATGTTCGTGCGGCCGTCGCGGTCCGGGTCCGCGCTGTCCGCGGCATTGCCCGTGTTGGCGGCGGTGCCAAAGTTGGCGAGTCGCCAGGCATCCAGCGGCGTTTGGTCTGGCGCGTAGGTGAACGTGGCCGTGAGCAACTGCCCGCCGCGGATTTGCACCGTGGGCGAAGTGGGAACCTGAAACCCTGCCACGGCATTAAGCACCAGCACGTAGTCCCGGACATACGAGGGCGCGGCCGTGCTGAGATTGCCAAGCTGCGCGTTGTGCAGACGGGACGGCGTGTAGGGCGAGAGATTCCATCGTGCGCCGGCAGTGCGCGCGGCTTCGGGTTCGATGAGCACTTTGATCGCCCCCGGCTGCGTGGAACTGCCGGTAGTGGTCACGCCCGTATGCGTGATCCCGCCGCCGGTGTTGTTGCCGCCGCCATTGCCGCTGACTTCCGCGCGATTGAAGAGATCAATCACCGTGCTGTCTATCGCGCGGACCACGGTCTGCGCGCTGCCGCCGAGATAGACCGCCGCTGGATACCAGCTCCCGCCTTCAAACTGCACACACAGCGGCCCGCCGGATCCGCCGCCGCTGCTGCGAATGGCGCTCGTGATGTAGGTCCGCCCAAAGCCCTGACTGAACGGCACATTCGCCGCCGGCGTCGCGTGCATCCGGCCCTGACTCGCCGCGCTGATGCCATTCACCGGATAACCCACGAGCGTCTTCTGCGCGCTGGAGAGAAGGAACTCATTCGAGACCGCATCGCTGGCCAGCCAGCCGCTGGAGCCGCCGCGTCCGGCATCCTCGTCGAAATACATCGCCGCGACATCAAGGTTTTGCGACTGCGGCGAAGACGTGCCGGGCGAGTTCTCCGCCGTGCGCTGCGCGGCGTAGCCATCGAACATGTAAAAGCCGCGCGGGATTTGCGGCTTTGGCTCATAGGTGCCGCGGTCGCGCTGGAAGAGCCATTGCAGGCCCGTCGCCGCGGAAAGCGTGCCGTCATTCCACACCACATGCGCCGCGGTCGCCACCACGCGCGGCTTCACCACGAACCCGCTGCTCAGTCCCGCATCGCTGCGGATTTGCCCCGTCCACGCATACGGCGCGGTCGTGCTCGCGGTCTCGAAGGCCAGCACCGCCGGCGGCGTGCCCGTCTGCGCATCGGCCAGAAAATACGTCAGAGTCACGATGCGCGTCTGCCCGTCCTCCACCGCCACGGCAGCCGTCGCCGGCGTGCTGCGACCGGCCACCGGCTTGCACTCCACGAGATAGCTGCCCGCCGGCAGTCCCGTCATCGTCTCGCCGGAATCCCGCCACGCCGCTTCCCCCGGCAGCCGCCACTGCGCCCGCTGCGCCTCCGGCACGCCTGCCGCAGCGATGCTGTCCGGCTTCAACTCCACACTCAGCCCGCCGGTGCCCGCCGTTGCCGCCGTGAAATAGCTGCCCTCGAAAACCGCCGCCGCCTCGCCGCTGACCACACTCACCGTCTCCGGCGGAGGCTGAATCCATCCCGGCACGGGCCGGAACTCCACCACGCGGTCCCCCGTCGTCAGCCCCCCCGCCGGCACTCCCGGCGCGCGCCACTGCTGCTCGCCCGCAAACCGCCAGCCGCCGCCGATGCCCGCCGGCATCACCGTGATAATCACAAACCCCTCCGCCTCCGGGGATGCAGCGGGAAAAACTTGAGTGAGGCCGGACAGTGTCGCCAGTTGAAACGAGCCGGTTGCACTCCAGCCTACCCCGGCCATACTTGTCCCCCTGATGCGGTAGTAGTATGTGGTTCCCTGCGGTAGATTCCCCAACACTGCGCTCACCGCAGTATCGGCATACCCGGTGGCCACCGCCGGCGTCACGGGGACGCTATTCAACAAGTTAGCCGGATCGGTGCTGTAATCGATAAACACCTGCGTGTCGGAACCGTGCGCGTTGGCAGTGCCTGTCACCTGCGCGCTGTTGGTGGACAGCACCGAGATCGCCCCCAAACTGGCCGTCGGCTCGGTGCGCGTGATGAAGCTCCAAGTATCGCTGAACGTGGGGCCGCCCTGGTTCGTCGCCTTCAGTCGGTAGTAATACTGCGTGCCCTTCTGCAGACCAGTGACCGTCGCGTAGACGGCGATGTCAGCAAATCCGCTGACTATCCCTGGCACGGCAGGAATCTGGTTGGGGAACGTGGTCCCATCGGTGCCATATTCGAAGGCCACTACCGTTTGGTAATTCTGAACATTCACGGTGCCATTTAACCGGGCACTTGTCAGTGTTAGGCCGGTTACACCTGCATTGGCAAAGGTGGCACCAGGTGGCTGAACGGTCGAAACCACCAGTGCAAGTGCATGTTCCTGCGCACCAGAAAGGTGGCTGAATTGCTCCGTAGCACTGAGCGCGGAGCGGTTCACGGTCACGGGCACCCAGCGCGTCGTCGTGGTGTTGTTGCCGAGCTCGCCTGAGCTGTTTCTGCCCCAGCCGACCACGGTGCCATCGGAGCATCGCGCCAAACTAAACGATAATCCTGCCGCGATGGCTGTCACCGTCTTCCCAAAGAGAGCAGAGACTCCAGCCGTCCTATTCACCGCTACAGGCGCATGGCGATCAACTGTTGTGTTGTCGCCAAGCTGGCCAAACTGGTTGTCGCCCCAGGCAACCACGGTGCCGTCTGAGCATAACGCCAAACTGTGACCCTGGTAGCTCGTGATCGCGGCCACGATCTTGCCGAAGAGTGCAGAGACACCCGCCGTTGTATTCACAGCCACGGGAACATTGCGCTGTGTTGTGGTATTGTCACCAAGGAAGCCAGATCCCCAGGCGACAACGGTGCCGTCGGAGCATAGCGCCAGGCTGTGCCCGATTCCCACCGTGATGGCTGTCACCGTCTTCCCAAAAAGCGCAGAGACGCCTTCTGTCGTATTCACTGCTACAGGCGCAAGGCGATTGACCACCGTGTTGTCGCCAAGCTGGCCCCAATAGTTGTTGCCCCAAGCGACAACGGTGCCGTCGGAGCATAGCGCTAGGCTGTGATATGGTCCCGCTTCGGCGGCCACCACCGTCTTCCCGAAGAGCGCAGATACGCCCGTCGTCGTATTCACCGCCACAGGCGCGTGGCGATCGACTACGGTGTTGTCGCCGAGTTGGCCGTCCGTGTTTCGCCCCCAGGCGGCGAGGCTGCCGTCCGAACATACCGCCAGGCTATGAGTGCCTCCCCCTGCGGCGGCCACCACCGTCTTCCCAAAAAGCGCGGAGACGCCCGCTGTCGTGTTCACCATGACCGGAACCTTGCGTGGCCAAATCGTGGTGTTGTCGCCCAGTTCGCCTGAATAGTTGTAGCCCCAGGCGGCCAATGTGCCGTCCGAGCACACAGCCAAACAGTGTGAAACACCAGTCACGGCTGACAACACGGTCTTGCCAAACAGTGCCGAGACGCCCGCCGTCGTATTCACCGCTACTGGCGTCCGGCGATTGAACTGTGTGTTGTCGCCAATCTGGCCAGCGTCGTTGAGGCCCCATGCAAACACTCGCGTCCCCGCCCAGACGAGCACGAAGTCATTTCCGCTGCCGCCGTAGTAGTTCGCTACAAAGTTGTAGGTTTGTCCCGCGTAGCTCAGTGCCACCGCCTGGCCATGCCCCAGATTGCTGAATGTGCCGTGGATGAAGTCCGCCCCCGTGTTCTTCACCACCATCAGTTCGCTCACAGCGGGAACGAAGTTGAGCGTAAAGTTGATGCTGTTTCCCGCCGCGGTGTAGCCGACAGCGGTGACCGGAACATCGGTGGCAGCATTGAAGGTCACGTTGACGGTGTCAGCGATTGCCGCCACCGACGACAAGAGCAATGCGAGCAGGAGTCGGAGTAGAGAAAGTGTTTTCATGTTATGAGGGCTGTCTTCTTCCAGCGGAGGCTCTTTGATTACCCGGATGAACGACTGGACTAAGGCGTAAAGGATTGTTTGGTGGACGGCAAAAATCAAAAACTCACCCGGCAGCGTAGAACGAGGGTTTCATCGCGTTCCAGATACGGATACGGATTGAGCGGGCTGAGGCGGTAGTCGCTGCCGCCGAGGTTGAGGATTCCGGCGCTGACTTCGCAGAGGTTGCGGTGCCAGCGGTAGCCGGCGAAGGCGTTGCACTGCCAGAAGTCGTCGCCGGAGCGCACGGGCGTGTGGGCGTTGGGGTCGTCGGCGAGGCTTTGGTCGAAGTAGTTGGCTTCCACGCGGGCGAAGAAGCCGGTGGGGGAGTTCCAGTTGGCGTAGAGGGAGAACTCCTGGAGGGTGGCTTCGTCTTTGGTGTCGGCGGCGGCGAGGATACTGGCGGAGATGTCGGTGAAGGTGGTGCGGAGTTCTGAGTGGGTGTAGCGGTAGCCGGCACCGAGGGAGAACTGGTCGCCGAGGAGTTGGTTGATGCTGAGGGCGAGGCTTTCTTCGCGGTAGTCGAGGTGCTGGGCGGTGCTGTCGGGGAAGAAGGCGGGGCTGTTGGGGAAGACGCCGAGGTCATAGCCGGTGAAGGCGCCGAGGGTGCGGTCCACTTCCTGTTCGATGATGTTGCCGGTGAGGCCCCACCAGGTGCGCGAGGGGAGTTTGCCCTCCAGGCTGAGGCCCATCGTTTCGTAGCGCGGGGCTTCCACGCTGCCGGCGATGCTTTCGCTGATGACGGTGCGGAAGGCCTGGTTGAATCCGGCGAGCTGGACCGGCTCAAGGCGGACGCTTTCGTCGTAGGTCACGCCGCCAAGTCCCTGCGTGTAGGCGCCGCGGACGGTGATCCACTTTGACGGCGTGGCGGTGAATCCGAGCTTGGCGGAGAGTTCTTCGTCGTCGCGCTGCAAGTCATTCACCGGCGGATTGCGGAAGTTGTCGGGATGCTCGACGTGGTCCCACGCGACGCCGCCAATGAGGGTGAGCCAGGGCGCGGGCTGCCAGTAGTCGTAGGCGTAGAGGCTGAGGCGGTCGAAGTCGGTCTGGATGCGCTGCTCCGCGGCGGGGGTGGAGAAGCCGCCATTGAAGTTTGGCCGTTCGACGGAGAGGCGGGTGGTGGTGTCGAACTCGCCGCTCTGCCAGCGCACGCCGCCGAGGAGCGTGTTGTGGTTGGTCTGCCAGATGTGCTGCACTTCGGCGGTGTAGATTTCCCATTCGCGTTCTGTGAAAAAATCGAACGGCGCGGTGTTCACGCCCAGCACATCGCCGGTGCCAAGATACGGCGCGATGGCGGCGAGCAGGGCCGGCGAATAGATGAGGGACTCGCCATCCGGCCCCATTTGCACGGCGGGCGGCACAGCAATGCGCAGCGCGGGATCGGTGAACTCATCGAAGCCATTCATGTCAGGCCGGACGAAGCCCGGGCGCATCCCGGAGGAGTCGCGCTGGATGAGCAACTGTCGCGCGGAGGGATCGCGCAGGTGCTGGCGGGCGCTGAGGCGTCCGGCGAGGAAGATGGTGTTGGAACCGGGCTTCCACTGGTGATTCCAGCCGAGGAGCAGCAGGCCCGGATCCTGGTTTTCGGTGAAGTCGAAGCCAGGGGCGAGCGGCTGGTTGTCGTAGGTCTCGAAGTTGTCGCCGCTGCTTTGGTCCGCCCATTTGCCAAGGAAATAGACAGTGTCATCCGGCGTCGCCTGCCATTTCATCTGGCCGTAGATTTCGGCGAGTTCGGCTTCGGAATTGAGGCGCTGGTGACCGGGATCGTCGCGCCATCCGGCATCAAGGCCCCAACTGAAATTACCGTGCGTGCCGAACAGCGATGCCGTGGAGCGAAGTTCGTCGGTATCGCGCCACTCGCCGGTGAAGCTGCCGCCGAGGCCGTCCTTTTCGAGGAGCTTCGAATATTCCTGCTGAGAGACGTACTGCGACAGCGGCCCGCCCCCGACGGGGGAGAGCAGATTGGCGAGGAGAAGTTCATTGAACCACGGTGTCTCGTAGCGCAGCGCAATGCGCTTCGGATCGCGCAGGGCGTCGAAGGAATTGGCGAGGAAGAGGTGCGCGGAGGGATTCGTGTAGTCGCTCTCCACGGCGCGCGTGGCTTCGCGCACGGCCACGTCATTCATGCCGGCGGCCTGGTAGATTTTGGCGAGATTGGCGCTGCGCACGGCGCGGTCCTGATCGAGGAGGAACTGAGAACGGTAGAGCCGCCGGTTGTCGTTGATGGCGATGGACTGCTCGAGGTCGGCGATGGCGGTGTTGGTGTGGTTGTTCTGCTGGTGCTCGATGGCGGAGTAGAGCCACGGCGTGGGATCGCGCGCATCAAGCTGCCGCGCGAGGTTCAAGTCCTTGCGCGCCTCATCGCGGCGGCCTTCCGCGCTGAGAGCTTTGCCGAGGTAGCTGTGAAAGAACGACTGCGTCGGCTCCACCGTGGCCGCCGTTTGCAGATCAGCGCGGCCGCCGGCGGTGTCGCCGCGTTTTATCTTTGTCAGGCCGAGGCCGAGCCAGCCGCTGCCGAGCGCCCCGTCGAGTTCCGTGGCTTGTTCAAATGAAACGCGGGCCGCGGCGATCTTGTTTTCCGCGCTGAGGACGAAGCCCATGAGCGCGTGGGCACGGGCATTCTTCGGCGTAAGCTCGAGGCCGCGCTGAAGAGCCTGCTTTGCGGCGGCAGTGCGGCCGAATGAGAACTCCATCTCCGCGAGTCGCGTCCATGCGTAGCCGTTCTCGGGGGAAAGCTCCGTGGCCTGCCAGGCGAAATGATGCGCCGAGAGCAGATTGGCGCGCGACTGATACCAATAACTCTCGGCGATGGATTCACTGCAAGTCGCGGCTGTCCGGGAGCCATTCACGCTGATGCGCGCCAATTGGTGGGCGAAGCCGAGCGATTCGGAAGCAGGTGGCTCTTTGCCGGAAATCAGGACGGGGGATTTTCCGCTACGTTTGAGGGGCTGAATTAATTCGTAGTCGCCGGTGCTGAGTCAGGGCTTACGCACGTAACAGGTTAGTGAGGAGCTTGTAGAGAAAGTCGGGCCGGCGGGCGGCCTTTTTCATTAGGCGGGCGACGCTCATTTTGGGGAATTCCGGCTTCAGAAGCTTG
>JANOZA010000161.1:0-12370 GCA_031429155.1 Verrucomicrobiota bacterium
CCGGCGAAGTCTGCGATCAATTTTCGCTTCCGTTGCCGGACGGCGGAGGTGTCCACGGACTCTAACTCCGCCGCGATTCCAAACTCCGCCGCGTGCCTCACTTGCAGCGCGATGTTGGCGCTGTGAATCAGCGTTTTGCTCGGCATGCAGCCGCGGAGAATGCAAAGACCGCCGAGTTCTTCAGCGCCATCAATGACGACCGTTCGCAGCCCGAGACCCGCCGCCGTGCGTGCCGCCGCATAGCCGGCGCTGCCACCGCCGATAACGGCAAAATCATAAGTGTGTTCCTCTGACATCAGGCCGATGAAACAGCGCTGATCCGATGACACAATCTGTAAAGTTCGCCTGCCATGCTGGCCGTTGAACGACGGGAGACACCTTAGCGGCGCGCGGCCATCGCTTTGATGAGCATCTCGCCCATGTCGGCAGGGGAATCAGCCACAAGGATGCCGGCGTCGCGGAGGGCTTCTTGTTTGGCGGAGGCGGTTCCTTTGCCGCCACTGATGATGGCTCCGGCGTGGCCCATGCGGCGGCCGGGAGGAGCAGTGGTGCCGGCAATGAAAGCGGCAACAGGTTTCTTGCAGTTCTCTTTGATCCACGCGGCAGCTTCCTCTTCGGCAGTGCCGCCGATTTCACCGATTAGGATGAAGGCGTCGGTGTCCGGGTCTTCGGTAAAGAGCTTCGCGCAGTCGAGGTGACTCGTGCCATTGATGGGATCGCCGCCGATGCCGATGCAGGTGCTTTGGCCGAGTCCGCGGCTGGTGAGCTGCCACACGGCTTCGTAGGTGAGGGTGCCGCTGCGGCTGACGACGCCGACGCGGCCTTCCTTGTGAATGTAGCCGGGCATGATGCCGATCTTGCACGCACCAGGCGTGATGATGCCCGGGCAGTTGGGACCGATGAGGCGGCTCTTACTGTGGCACAGCGCCTGGTTGACGCGCATCATGTCGGTGACGGGGATGCCCTCGGTGATGCAGACGATGAGTTCGATGCCGGCGTCCGCAGCCTCGAGAATGCCGCCGGCGGCGAAAGGCGGGGGGACGAAGATCATGGTGGCATTGCACCCGGTCTTCTCGCGAGCCTCATAGACGGTATCGAAAACGGGAATGATGTCGTCAAACTTCTGTCCGCCCTTACCGGGAGTGACGCCGCCGACGACATTTGTGCCGTAATCGCGGCAGCCGCGGGCATGAAAGGCGCCGGAATTTCCGGTGATGCCTTGAACCAAAAGTCGGGTGTTTTTATCTACGAGAACGCTCATGAGGGCGCGACTTGTGGCATGGTTCTCCCGGCTGGCAAGTGCGGCATTCTTCGGTCGCGCCTGCATTTATTCATTGCCCTGCCGGAGCCTGTCCGGCACTATCACGACAATTCCGTTATGAAGACACTTATCATTCGCGGCATCGTCATCGCCCTCCTCGCTATGTTTTCCTACTTCGCGTGGGAGGAAAAACACAAACCAGAGCAGCCACCGCCCACTTTGCCGTCTTTGACGGCAGATGGCCCGCCGGCACCAGAGGAGGCCGAGCCGCCGGGCGGCTACCGGAACAGCATGTCCCTCTTCATTTACATCCTCATCATCTGCTTCACCGGCGGCGTCATGGTGCTGAAGTGGGTCATTCCCGCGCTGGGCGACCGCGTGGCGGAATCCTTTTACTCAGCACCGGAGAAGTCGGAGCAAACTGCAACCCAGAAGGCGATGTCGCTGGTGGCGCAGGGCGAATACCACAAGGCGCTCGCGGCATTCGGAAGAATCCTGGAAGAGACGCCCACGGATCGGTTCGCGGTGATGGAGTCGGCCAAAATCTACCAGGATAAACTCGGCGATCTGGATGCCGCGGTGGAGGTATTGGAGAAGGCCGTGGCTGGCGAGTGGCCAGCGGACGACAGATGCTTCTTCCTCGTAAAGCTCGCGGATATTCACGCCACCCAGCGCTGCGACTTTTCCAGAGCGAGGGAACTGCTGGAGCAACTGATCCGCGACTTTCCGGAGAGCAATCACGCCGCCAACGCGCATCACAAGCTGCGCGAGATCGAAGAGCAGGAATTCATCGCCCGGAGTCAGAGCGCCTGATGCGTGCGGCTGTCATCGCCTGGCTGGCTCATCCGTGGCAAGGACGCACGATGCCCTTCCTGGTGCTGGCCGGTGCGGGATGCGCGGGAATTCTGGCTTCTGACTACCTGCCGGACTGGCCGGTGATCGCCTGGCTCGGAGCCATCGCCGTGGTGGCGTTGCTGTTGAAAAAGTGGACCTCACGACCCCTCCTGCTGCTGCTTTGCGGAGCGGTGTTTGCCTTCGCTCACCGGGCCAATGACCACGATCCGCTGCGCGAGCAAATGGCGGAGGGGCTGCGGCCGGGTGGCGCAGTGCCGGCATCGCTGACGGGTGTCATCGCAGATGCTCCGGAGCCGGATGCCACAGGGGCGAATTTCAGTTTTCCTCTGGCGGTGGAAAGCCTGGAAACCGTGTCCCCTCCACTGCAAGCTCAGGATGTCGTGGTGTATATGAGGCTGCGCAACATGCGTCCGGGGCTGCGCTACGGCGACCGCATTTCCCTGACTGGCCTGCTCCGCCGCCCGCAGCCGCCGCGGAATCCAGGGGAATTCGACTTCCCCGGCTTCTTACGCCGTCAGGGATACAGCGCGGAGTTTGAGGCTTCCCCGGCATACGATCAAATCACGGTCCTTGAGCACGACGCGGGCTCGCCGGTCATCGCGGCGGCGCTGCGCTCGCGCGATTGGATCGGCGAAGCAGTGACATCGGGCATTCAGCAATATGACACCCTGGCAGCCACCGTGCGTGCGATGGTGCTGGGCACTCGCGAGAAGACGCCGTCGGAGGTGGAGGATGCCTTTGTCGCCAGCGGCACCATGCATGTCTTCGCCGTCAGCGGACTGCACGTCGCCATGTTTTGCGCCATCCTGTTCGGCGTGCTGCGCCTGACTCGCCTGCCGCATGGCTGGATCCTCTGCCTCGCGCTGCCCCTCGTTTTCTTCTACGTCTTCATCACCGGCATGAGACCCAGCGCATGGCGTGCCGCGCTCATGGCCACCGCAGTGCTCGGCGCACCGCTCTGGAACCGGGAGAGTTCGCTTTTTAACGGCCTCGGCATCGCGGCGCTGCTGCTGCTGGCTCTCGACACGCAGCAACTTTTCCAGCCGGGCTTCACGCTTTCGTTTGGCGTGCTGCTGGCGCTGGCGGTTCTGCATCCCATCTTCCGACGGCTGATGCGGCCTCTCAGTGAAGGCGATCCGTTTCTGCCTCGTCAGCTCTATACCCGTCCGCAGCTCATCAAGCTCCGGGCGCGAAAACTCCTCGCGGATTCTCTCAGCGTCAGCATGGCCTCGCTGCTGGGTTCGTCGGCGCTGATGATCCACTACTTCAGTCTGGTGACGCCCATTGGCATCGTGGCCAATATCTTTCTCGTGACACTCTCGCTCGCTATCCTTGCGGTCGCCTGTGCCTCGATCGTCAGCGCGGGACTGGGGCTCGGCCTGATTTCGTTTTGCCTCAACCACTGCAATCTTGGCCTCGCATGGTGCAGCGTGAAGCTGGCACAATTCTTCGCCGCCGTGCCTTACGGACACTTTCAGTGTGACCCCGCACGGCTCTGGCGCGGCGATCCCTGCACCGTGACCATCCTCGAACTCGACAGCGGCGGCGGCGCGGTTCACCTGGACACTCCGGAGGGCAGACACTGGCTCCTGGACTGCGGCGGCAACCGGCACTTCTACCGTTCCGTGCGCCCGCATCTCCTGCGAACGCCGGTCAACCAGCTCGACGGTTTGCTTCTCTCGCACGCAGACACTTATCATGCCGGAGCAGCACCAGGGGTGCGCCAAGTTTTTCAGCCCGCTCAGGAGCCACTTCCGACTGCGGGTGATGTGATTTCCATCGAGCCCGGCGTCACCCTGCGCTGCCTCTTCCCCCCGCCCGGCTGGAAAGGCGGAAGCGCCGACGACGACTGTGCGGTATTCATGCTACAATGCCGTGAAACCCGGGTGCTCTTCATGAACGACGCTGGATTCATCATCGAAAAGGCTTTGCTCGAAAGCGGTGAAGACCTGCGCGCAGACATCCTCGTCAAAGGCCACCACGGGGACGATTTCTCCGGCCTGCCGGAATTCATCAACGCCGTCCGTCCGCAGACTGTGGTCTTTACCAACGCCGACTTCCCCGTCTCCGAAAGCGTCCCGGATGAGTGGAAGCAAATGCTCGTGAAGAAAAGCATCGGCTACTTCGATCAGGCCCGCAGCGGCGCGGTCATCATTCACATTGAAAAGGAAACCACCACGGTGCGCGGCTACTGCGATGATTCCGAAATGGAAGTAAAGCGTCCGCCGTGAACACCCTTCAGCCTTCCACGCAGCACGGGCAGTCGCTGACCCAGTGCCCGGCACCCACTTCGCGCAGGCCCAGTGCGCGGCTAACGCTTTCCTGATAACGGGGTGCCTTCATGCGGTGGCCGTAAGCGCAGCCCGGCGGGGGATTGATCGGGCTGGGGACATCGCCCATCGGAAGCGCGCGTTGCGGGCGGATGGTGGGATCGGGCACGGGGATGGCGCTGAGCAGGGCTTTGGTGTAAGCGTGGCGCGGCGCACTGGTGATGACCTCGGACGGACCGAGTTCCACTATTTTTCCGAGATACATGATGGCGATGCGGTCGGAGATGTGGCGCACGACAGCCAGATTGTGCGAGATGAAAAGATAGCTCATGCCGAACTCGCGCTGAATATCCATCAGCAGGTTGAGCACCTGGCTTTGCACGGAAACGTCGAGTGCGCTCACCGGTTCATCGCAGACGATGAGTTGCGGATTCAGAGCGATGGCGCGAGCGATGCCGATGCGCTGACGCTGGCCGCCGCTGAACTCGAATGGAAATTTCCCCGCAGCGTTTGCAGGAAGCCCCACTTTATCCAGCAGCGAAGCGACGCGCCGGCTGCGCTCTTCCGGCTCACAGATTTTGTGAATGACGAACGGTTCCTCAAGCATCGCTCCGACGGTCATGCGCGGATTGAGCGATTCCGCGGGGTCCTGGAAGATCATCTGCATCTGACGGCTCATGCGACCCGGGCGGATGCCGGCGATCTCACTGCCTTCAAACTGAATGGAACCGCTGAGCGGTTTGTTGAGCCCGACGATGGTCTTGCCCAGCGTGGTCTTGCCGCAGCCGCTTTCACCAATGAGCCCGACCGTCTCCCCTTTGCCGACGCTGAGCGAGACGCCATCCACCGCACGACAGGAGGCAACGGCGCGATTCAGCACGCCGCCTTTGACAGGGAAATGCACGCGGAGGCCGGTGATGTTAAGGAGCGCCATGAGACCGGAGTGTGGGTTAACCGGCGGACGGAGTCAAGGTTCGCTCGTAGAGCCGCCACTCGGCCACGCCGTCGAGCGATTGCAGCACCGTGACCCGGGGAAAGTCCGATTCGAATTCGGGAAAATGGGTGTCGCCCTCCGCTGCGGCGGTGAGCACAGTCAGATACACCGCCGCGCAGTGCGGCATGAGAAGCCGGTATATTTCCGCGCCGCCAATAACGAAAACATCGCCGGTCAGACCAAGGGTATGGAGTTCCTCCACCGAACGCACGACCTCCGCGCCCTCGCACGCCGGCATGTTGCGGGAGAGCACGATATTCCGCCGGTTGGGAAGTGGCCGACCGAGCGAATCCCAGGTCTTCCTCCCCATGACGATAGGATGCCCGGTGGTAAGTGCGCGGAAGAACTTCATGTCCTCAGACAGCCGCCAGGGCAGCGCACCATCGCGTCCGATGACACGGTTTGCGGCCATGGCGGCGACGGCTTTGAAGACGGCGCTCATACGGCGACCGCCGCGCGAATGGCCGGCCAAGGATCGTAATTATCCAGCGCGAAGTCCTCGAAGCGGAAGTCCTCGATTTCCTTCACTGCGGCATTCAGGCGCATCACCGGCAGCGGCTTGGGCTCACGGCTCAGCTGAAGTTCCACCTGCTCGCGATGATTCAAATAAATGTGCAGGTCGCCAAAGGTGTGCACGAAGTCGCCGGGCGTGAGGCCGGTGACTTGCGCGACCATCATGGTGAGCAGCGCGTAGCCGGCGATGTTGAATGGAACGCCCAGGAAGAGATCGGCGCTGCGCTGGTAAAGCTGACAGCTCAGTGTGCGCTCGTCGAGGTCCACATAGAACTGGAAGAGCGTGTGGCACGGCGGCAGCGCCATGTGCGGCACTTCGGCAGGATTCCACGCACTAACGATGAGGCGGCGGCTTTCCGGTTTCGTCCTGATCTGTCCGATGACTTCGCGGAGCTGGTCAATCTTCGTGCCGTCAGCGCCTTCCCAGCGGCGCCACTGTTTTCCATACACCGGCCCGAGGTCGCCGTTCTCGTCCGCCCATTCGTCCCAGATGGTGACCTTGTTGTCCTTGAGGTATTGGATGTTGGTATCGCCGGCGATGAACCAGAGCAGCTCGTAAATGATCGAGCGCAGGTGGACTTTTTTCGTCGTCACCAGCGGGAAACCCGCTCGGAGATCGTAGCGGGCCTGAGCGCCGAAAACCGAAACCGTCCCGACTCCCGTGCGGTCCACGCGCTGCTTCCCGTGGGTGAGGACGTGGCGCAGGAGGTCGTGGTATTGTTGCATGGCGGAAAGGGGGCCGAGCATGACAACCGGCACCGCTGCGGCAAGTGGGCAGCGCCGGAATTATTCAGATCACTCCGCGTTCCTTGAGAAACGGCACCAGTTCATCCACGCCGAAATCCGCCAGCACCTCGCCTTCCCAATCCATCGTTGGAGCCTTCGACTGCCCGGAGAGGTCTGTCATCGCCTGCATGGCTTCGCGGTCGCCGCTGACGGTGATCTTTTGGTAAGCGATGCTGCGGCCGTCGAGGTATTCGAGAACTTCTTCACACCATGGGCAGCCGGTTTTGACGTAGAGAATGGGGATTGTTTGAGTCATGCGGGCGAGAGTGAATGCATCCACGCCCGCAGGCAAGCTGGCATCTGCTCCGCCACGGCGCTTGCACGGGCCGGGACGCGTGCCAGCCTCGCGGGATGGTAGCCAAACAGGTCTTCTACAGCGGACGCGTCCAGGGCGTGGGGTTCCGCTACGCCACAAAACAACTGGCCTCGGAATTCGATGTCAGCGGCTGGGTGCGCAATCTTCCGGACGGACGTGTGGAACTGCTCGTTATTGCGTTCGATGCGGAGGAACTGGAGGCCTTCCTGACTGAACTTCAGGAGAACAGCGCGCTGGCCAATCACATCAAGGAAACGGAGACACGAAAAGTGCAGCCGCCGGCAGGTGTAAAAGGGTTCTCGATTGCACTGACTCCGCCGCGATTGGGTGACAAAGTCGAACTGGAGCTTGAGGATTGACGACATGCACCGTTCCGACGCCCTGCTCAGTCTCATCGGCAACACGCCACTCATCCCGCTGCGGTTCGAGCCCGAGGGCCTGATGATCCTGGCAAAAGCCGAATTCCTCAATCCCAGCGGCAGCGTGAAGGACCGTCTCGCGCGCAGCATCATTCTCGACGCCGAGGAGCGCGGGCTGCTAACGCCGGACTCGATCATTCTCGAATGCACCAGCGGAAACACCGGCATCGCCCTGGCAATGGTCGGATCAGCGCGCGGCTACAGGGTGCGCATCGTCATGTCCACCACCGCGAGCATCGAGCGCCGTGCGCTGCTGCACCGGCTGGGAGCAGAACTGGTGCTCTTCGAATCCGGCGCGAGCTACCAGGCCGGCATTGATCTCACCTGTGAAATGGCCGCGCAGGATCCGCACATTTTTCTGCCGCGACAGTTTGAGAATCCGCTCAACGCCGAGGATCACGAGCTGACGACTGGCCAGGAGATCATCGCGCAGTGCGGCGGCGAACTGCACGCTTTTGTCAGCGGATTCGGCACCGGCGGGACGCTGGCCGGTACCGGCCGCGCACTCAAGGCCCGCTGGCCGAAACTTGAGGTGGTGGCCATGGAGCCGTCCGGCGAAGCGACGCCCGGAGAATTTCCCTGCTGCCACCGCATCGAGGGCGTCTCCGAAAACTACGAGCCGCCGCTGCTCGCCCTCGCGCCGATTGACCGCCGGATCGCCGTCACCGGCAGCGATGCGATGAAAATGGCGCGACGGCTGCACCGCGAATTCGGGCTGCTCACCGGCACATCATCCGGAGCGAATCTCGTCGCTGCCCTTCAGGTGGCGCGTGAACTCGGTCCCGGCGCACGGGTGGTCACGATTCTCTGCGACCGCGCGGAACGCTACTTCAGCACCGCGCTCTTCCGCGACTGATTACAGACGGAAGGTGATACGGCCCTTCGTGGTGTCGTAGGGAGACATCTCCATGCGGACGCGGTCGCCGATGACGAGCTTGATGAACCGCTTCCGCATCTTGCCGG
This sequence comes from Verrucomicrobiota bacterium, assembly GCA_031429155.1. Taxonomy (GTDB): domain Bacteria; phylum Verrucomicrobiota; class Verrucomicrobiia; order Verrucomicrobiales; family V1-33; genus V1-33. The sequence continues at coordinate 8,378 of JANOZA010000161.1, forward strand.
AAATGTGCGCGAGCACGACGTGCTTGTTGGTGAGTTCCACTTTGAACATCGTGCCGGCAAGCACCTGAATGATCATGCCTTCCACCTCGACGGCACCTTCCGGATCATCGCTGATCTGAAGTGGGCGGACGGGGCGCGGTCCGGAGGGAGCATGAGCCGGACGGGGGCGGTTACCCTGACCGGGGCGCTTTTTTGACCTGTTGTTTCCTTTGGACGGCATAGCGGTTTTTGAAGGGGCGCAGGTTTCCTCCTATTTCAGTGAAGACAAGCGGATTATCCCTGTTTCAACGGCCTGCGCGCACGGGCGGCGGCGGCCTCACTTCCAAACGCCGTAGGGCTGCTTGCGGAAGAACTGGATAAACTCTTCGATGTTTCCCTTCCGGTTTTCGGGGCTCGGGTGACTGCTCATCCATTCCGGCTGCCGCTGCGCACCTTCCGATGCCTTCTTGAGAACATCCATCACCACCAGCAGCGCCTCGGGCCGGTATTTGGCCACCAACAGGAGCTGCACCCCGATGCGATCCGACTCCGTTTCGTCCGCACGGCCGTAGCTTGTCTGAAGAAACTGTCCGAGGAACTGCCCCACCGCCGCGCCGCCGCGCCCGTCACTCGAAGTCGCGACCGCCGCGGCCTGGGCGTAGCTTTGCAGCAAGGTGTTCTTCGCCATTTGCTGGTTCGAGTGCCGCGCGAGCACGTGACCGATTTCATGGCCCAGCACGCCGGCTACGGCATCATCGTCCGGCAGCCGGCGGAGCAGGGCCTGAGTGATAAATATCTGGCCGCCCGGCAGGGCGAAGGCATTGATCGTCCGGTCATCCCTGAGGATGTGGAAATGAAAAGGGTAGTCGAAGTCGTCAATGTTCCGGCGCTTGAGGATGTCGTCCTTCGCAGCCAGCAGACGGTCTCCGATCAGATTGATGCGTCTTTGCTGGACCGGATCGCCCAGTTCCCCGCCAAACTGGCGCGCCATTTCCGGAACAGACTGTAATCCCAGCGCGACCTCCTGTTCCGGAGTCAAAGCAGACATCACGCGCATCTCCCGCCCCGTGACCGGGTTCTGCACGACTTCCGTCTTACTATAGTAACTGATCAGGCCAAAAACGACGAGCGCCAGAGCGCCGAGGATTCTCGGGTTTCGGAAAAGCAGCCCGAGCAGCCCGCGTCCGATGCCACCGCCGGATACCCGGCGCCGCTCATTGCGGTCATATTCTGGTTGGTCGTAACTCATGCCGGTAAGTATCGCGTTCGTCCGCAGTGGACTCAACGCAGCGCGGTGTCGCAACACCAGAGTTCCTCGCCAATCACTTCCTGCGCCGCCTGGATCACCGATGCTGCATTCGCCGTCGGCTCCAGAATGGCGAAAACCGTGGAGCCCGAACCCGACATGAGCGCCGCAGTCACGCCCTCACACGCCAGCAGCCGTGCCTTAAGCATGCCGAGGACGGGATACTTTTCAAAAGCCGGACGTTCCAAATCATTCACCAGTTCCCCGCCCGAAGTCCGCTGTGCCGCATACGGCAGGCCGGGCATTTCGCGGGAATCCTTCCATCGCCGGTAGGCCTCCGGCGTGGACACCCCGAATGGCGGCTTCAACAGCAGCACCCGCGGACGCCAGGAGAATTCCGGCACTGGAGTCACCACTTCGCCGCGCCCTGTGCAGTCGCAGACGCTCCCATAGAGGAAAAACGGCACGTCCGATCCTGTCGCCGCTGCCGCCACAGCCAATGTCTCCGCCGACAGTTGCAGCCCCAGAAGTTCATTCATCCCCCGCAGCACCGCCGCCGCATCGCTGCTGCCACCGCCCAGCCCCGCGCCGTGCGGGATGCGTTTCTCCAGATGAATCCGCAACGCCGGCAACGGCCCCGTGTGCTGCTCCAGCGCCCGCACCGCCTTCACCGCGAGGTTCGTCCCGTCCGCTGGCACCGAGGCATCATCACAGGAAAACTCCACCGTCCCCGCCGCCACCCCCGACAGTCGCTCCATGGTGAGCCGGTCCGCCAGCCCGACCGGCGCCATCCGCGTCGCGATCTCATGGAATCCGTCTTCCCTCCGCCGCAGCACACGGAGCGAGAGGTTGATTTTGGCAGGGGCATTAAGGGTGAGCATGAGGGAGAGTCATCAGCGCCCGCTCCTGGAAGTTCAACGCTGGAAGTGCAGTGCCGACCATCCGATGCCAGGACTTCACCTCCTCTCGTCCGCCTCATTTGCCGGCAACGGCTTCATTTTGTCTTTGCCCCTGACGCCCATTTTTCCGCAGCATGAAATTCAAGAAAATCCCGCCATCCGGCCCAACGCCCAATGCGCCGCCGGTGGACCCGGAGACCCAAACGCAGGAGACGCTGATTTAACCGCCGTTGCGGTCATTGCTCGTAGAGCCACTCCATGAATTGTTCGGCTGTCTTCGGGTTGAGTTCGAGAGCCGCGTTAGCGACGGACGGAAAGCCTTTGGAGGCGGCGATGGCAGCGAGGGCGCAACAAAGAAGACTCTCGTCCCACTGCCGGGCAGCGGCTGCGCCCACGAGAGCGGGTCACTGCGGCAACGCCTCCGCGCAGGGCTGGCGAAGGTCTCGCGGAATCTGAAAATCGTCACGAACACGGGCAATCTCGATGCACGCAGGAAGCTGGAAGAAACTGAAGTCCGCACGCAGTGGGTCGGAGGCAAGGACGCGGATGATGTGCGGGACTGCGGCAAACGATGCGGTATAAACGTCATCCCCATGGCAGCCCCCGCATGAACAGCCCCCCGCCATGGCACCCCGGCCCGCCGGACCACCCGTGTGAAAAACACGTCAGGCCCGGCACCGGAGCGGCATGCCCGGAAGCCGCCGAAAAAGCGTTATGGAGCCTGACACCAGCGGGAAGAACGCACCGCGTCCACCCGCCGGGCAGTCCCCCGCCCCCATCCCACCGCAGCATGGAGCTAAATCCCGATCCAAAGCCCAAAGCGTCGCACATCAGCCCGGAGAAGCGCCCGAAAGCTTTACCCACTGACGCCCCGTCCGCACGTCACTCCCGGGGGTGAGACTGCCCCAAGCCCGACCGCGAATCGTTCAACAACGGTTAGCATTGGGGCTCCGCCCAATGCTAACCATGGTCATTAGGCGACGTTGGTTGAGTTGTGCAGTAGTGCATCGCAGAGGTGAGGATACCCGGCGTCGGTGAGGCGTTGAAGCACGGTAGAATCAGTTCCGCAGTATCGGACGTTCTCAACTTCCGAGCCAAGCATCGCTTCGATAAGCCGGTCTCGCTCGTCGTCGCTTTCTGGTTGGCGTTTGACGTAGCACGACGCAGGGCACTCCTCGCATCCGGCTGGACAGTCCCAATCAATGTTTTCGGGCGCGGTCTCCTTGGGAAGGCCGCAGATGATGCATTGGTCGGAAATGTAAAAAGGTCCGTCCGCGTTCCGGTGGTAGGACGGACGTAGCCTCTGAACTGTCCGGTCATGAGTGTGATGATACATGAAGCGCGTGTAAGTCGCCTAACGTCTCAAGCGCTGGCAGCCTCCGGGCGGGGCAGCGCGTGGAACGCACGGTGAGGGTTGGCGTTAAGGAAAGTCATGGTAGAAAGGAGAGAGCCCGGAGGCTTGCCAGCCGCGCTCTTGTTGAACGAGTTCGCTACGCTCAAACGCTTCGCGCGTCGTTGGGGTTTTGGGTGAAGGAGGTGGGTTGCCATGGCGGCTGGAGGGGGGAGGTTGGAGGCCTATGAAAAAACATCCGCTGATTTATCCTATCCTTCCTTAGTCCGGTTTTCCGGTCATGTCGAACTCAAAGGCGTGAGGCCTCGCACGGTCGAGGCTTACACGATGATGCTGCGCCTGCTGGCGCGCTGGGCGGGCTCGGACCCGGCGGATTTGACGGAGGAGCAGGTGCGCGAGTTCTTCCTCCACTTGATCCGGGACCGGCAATACGCGTCTCAGAGCATCCGCCAGGCGCGGGTGGCCCTGACAGTTTTTTACACGGACATGCTCGGACGGACGGATTGGAAGGTGATGGC
>JANOZA010000162.1:0-2560 GCA_031429155.1 Verrucomicrobiota bacterium
GTGCCTGTCATCTACGTGGCCATGCTCTTCTGGGTGAATGACTATCTGGGCGCGCGTTCGATCGGTATCTTTCTGCTTCTTGCTGTCTGTCCCGTGCTCGATGCCGCATGGCTCAAAGCCGACTCCCGCTGGGTGTTGAACATCCTCTGCTACATCTACCTTACGCTCGGACTGTTTTGGATCGGCATGCCCTATACAATGCGCGATCAAATCGCCTGGGCCACCCGTGCTGCTGGCCGGTTTAAGGGGCTCGCTCTCGCCGGTGCCGTCTGCGGCATTCTGCTCGTCGTCCTCTCCTTCACCTTCTGGAAGGGAGTCTGATCGTCGGCATCAGGCCTTTTGCCCCGGCAGCGACTCCACCCGGAGCAAGACCGGCGGGGCGATCACGCAGTCCAGCCCGATAATGGCATCGCGCGCCGCCTTCATTTTACCGAACGGCGCTTTGTGCAGCATGAGCATGAGATCTGCCTCAGTGGCTGTGGCCGCGACTTCCGGCTGGCTCATGCTGAGAATGCCAATGCTGTGGTCGGCGAGAATGCGCGCAATGGAAGCGATGACCCCAGGGCGGTCGTCCACACGAAGGCGCAGGTAATAGCTGGAAACGGTTTCATCCACCGGCAGACAGGCCCCATACTGACCCTGCGGCACAAAGCCGTGATTGACGCCCGCCTCATTCGTCAGGTTGTCCGCTGCATCCACGAGGTCGCTGATGACGCTGCTGCTCGTGGCGTCCTGTCCCGCTCCGCTGCCATAGAAAAGGGTCTCGCCCACGATGTCGCCATACACCGCCACTGCGTTCATTACCCCGCCGATGTGTGCGAGAATGCTGCTGCGGTGAATGAGGCAGGGTTGCACCCGCACCTCAATGTTGTTGGACCCGTCCAGGCGGATCACTCCAAGCAGTTTGATGGCATAACCGCTGGCGCGCGCAAAGGTCAGGTCTGCCTGAGTGATGTGCGCGATGCCCTCAACATGGATCTGTTCGGGACGCACCCAGCTTCCGTAGCTTAGCCATGCGAGGATGATCGCCTTATGGCCTGCATCCCAGCCGGTCACATCCAGGGTGGGGTCCGACTCCGCGTAGCCCTTCGCCTGAGCCTCTCCCAGCGCCGTTTCGTAGGTGAGACCGGCGTCGGCCATGCGCGTGAGGATGTAATTTGTCGTTCCGTTGATGATCCCGTAGATGGCCAGAATGTTGTTGCCGATGAGCGCCTCGCGCACGGCTTTGATGATCGGTATGCCGCCGGCCACTGCCGCTTCAAAGTAAAGGGGCACGTCATTCTCCTCCGCGAGGGCCACCAGTTCACGCCCGCGCTCGGCGAGCAGTGCCTTGTTCCCCGTCACCACCGCTTTCCTCGCCAGGATCGCCGTTTTCACCAGTTCATAGGCTTCCGTCGTTCCACCGATGAGTTCCACGATGACCTTGATTTCGGGATCATTCACTAGTTCCCGCCAGTCGGTCGTCAGCAATTCGGCTGGAATCCCAGCGGCCGCATGTTTTGCCACATCCCGCACCGCAATACGCTTCGCCTTGAGGCGGATGCCGCTGCGACTGGCCACTAAATCGCCGTTCTTCTGCAAATTCTTAAACACACCGGCACCGACATTGCCAAGACCGGCGAGGCCAAACTGAACGAGAGGGAATTGTTCCATGATAAAATGCCCTCAAGGGAGGAGGGGCGCGAACTATGGGGGCGGAATTCCTCACGGCAAGTGGCGGGGAGGCGGATTTTCCGCTGGCCGGTTGCCATCCGTCATTTCCGGAGATGCATCGCAGCGAGGTTCCCCATGAGCCGACAGGGGTCTGCGACCCTGAGCCTCATACGGAAGTCGCCGGGTGTGGTGCGAGTGGTGCCGGGGCGCTTCACCAGGCGTGGAGCGGCGTGCTTCCAGCCGCCGTCACCAATCCGCGACGGAGGAGCCACTTACCCGGAGCAACAAAATGGAGTGGCCAGTCGCCCGACTTCGAAGTGCCGCTTCGCGTGTTAAGGCAACTTGACAGGACACCGCCCCCTGGTTCCCCGTGGCCACTTGCCCTTACCGGTGTCGAAGTCGCCATCATGCCGCCGGTGCAGGGAGGGCAGGGCCAGCTTGCCCAGGCACACGAAGCGCGGAGCACAAGATGACGTGGTCCGTCACTGCGGCATCTGCCGCAGGTTGTAGAGCTTCTCCCAGTCCTTGCCTATCCTCCTCGCACCGGACTTCCGCGCTTCCGAACTCTTCCCGCCAAACCAGGAACGGTTCTGCTCGAACCAACCGTTGATGAATTCCCGGCTGCCCAGAACCACTCCGTCCGTAAAATGCCGCACGCGCTTCATCAACTGCTCGCGCCGCACGCCGCTTTCCTGCGCCAGTCGTTCCTGCACTCTGGCACTGACTCCGCGCCGGATCACGGTGCCGTCCTCCTTCACGCGCGGACGTCCGGCGAGACCGAGCAATTGCCGGTAATGAACGAGCGCTTTCCATTGCCGGCGTTTGCGTTGGGCCGGGGATTCCTCCGGTGCGCTCTCGCCGAGAGCCTGACCGGTGGCGCGTGCGGCGGTTGCTCCGGTGATTTGCG